>NZ_JAHLZB010000014.1:0-139697 GCF_025128255.1 Synechococcus sp. CS-205 | reverse complement strand
TGAGATGCCCTCACTGCTGCCCAGCGACTGAGCAGCGCTCCCGGCACCGGAGGTATCAGCAGAGCAGATCTGCTGCCTCGCTTGATGACCATGGCAGCCACAATGCTGTGACTCAGCATCTCGCCCCCTGAATGGGTACCAACGGCTAAAGGACAAGTTGGGTGCGGCCCTCGGGCTGATCCTGGTGGGCAGGGAGATCCCCATCGGTGGATCCAGGCTGGCCATTCTGTTTGGCGGTGGCAGTTATTTGGACGATTGGAATGACGGCTTCGCTTTGCTCGATACCACGATCGATATTCCCCTAAGCAGGCGATGGTCGTGGAGCAACAGCCTTGTCTTGCGCTACCAAACCGATACAGTGATTAAGCAAAATCCAAACCTCAGCTCAGTTTTTTCTTCACGCTTCACGTTTAAGTTCGCGCCTTGATGCTACTAAGGGCCCATGGACTACGTACCTGGCCGGCCGCTTCTCCCGGGCCACTCCCTGCAGGTCATGGGATTGGGAATCACTCTGTTGAGGAACTCCTGAAAACCGGATGGAACCGGCTCAGTTCCAAGACGGAGGCTGTCAATGGATGGCGCCCCCCCTCGCCTGCGCAAGATGGGCGAGCGGGATCCTGATAGGCATTCGTTCGCCAAGGGACACCAGTGAGTTCACCGCTGCCCGGAGAGCGCTGCGTCCTACTGCCTGCAGCGAAAACCCTTGATCAGTTGTGGATTTAGCCGTGATCGCCGAGATATCTTCATCTCTGCTCTGCTGGAACGTCCCTGAGGGCCCTCAAGTCCCCCCTGGGCTTGCATCCGTTGGAGAGCCACTTCTCGGTTGGCCCCCTGCGTGATTCCCGCGGGCGGGTGGGGTCCTCTCAATCCTGGTGTTGCACGCTCAGAGCTTGCCCTTGGGGCCCTGACCATCGGCCCCGGCATACAGGGCCTGGCTGCCCAGTTCATCCTCGATGCGCAACAGGCGGTTGTATTTCGCCACCCGCTCGCTGCGGCTCAGGGACCCGGTCTTGATCTGGCCCGCCCGGGTGGCCACCGCCAGATCCGCGATGGTGGTGTCTTCGGTTTCACCGCTGCGGTGGCTGATCACGCTGGTGTAGCCGGCCCGGCCAGCCAGATCGATCGCCTGCAGGGTTTCGGTGAGTGAGCCGATCTGGTTCACCTTGATCAGAATCGAGTTGGCGGTGGCGGTGTCGATGCCCCGCTGCAGGCGGCTGGTGTTGGTCACGAACAGATCGTCGCCCACCAGTTGCACCGTGCCGCCCAGCTTTTCGGTGAGCAGCGCCCAGCCCTCCCAGTCGTCCTCCGCCAGGCCGTCCTCGATCGAGACGATCGGAAAGCGGTTCACCAGCACCGCCAGCTGGTCCACCATCTCGGCGCTGCTGTAGCTGCCGCCGCCGAAGGCGTAGCGACCGTCGGCGTAGAACTCGGTGCTGGCCACATCCAGGGCCAGGGAGATCTGATCGCCAGGGCGGTAGCCGGCCTTCTCGATCGCCCGAACCAGCAGCTCGCCGGCTTCCACGTTGCCCAGATCGGGAGCGAAGCCGCCCTCATCGCCCACAGCGGTGCTGAGGCCCCCGTCCTTGAGCAGCCCCTTGAGCACGTGAAACACCTCGGTGCCCATCCGCAGCGCCTCGCGGAAGCTGGGGGCGCCGTGGGGCACCAGCATGAATTCCTGGAAATCCAGGTTGTTGGCGGCGTGGGCCCCGCCGTTGATCACGTTCATCAACGGCACCGGCAGCAGGGTGGCCATCGGCCCACCCAGGTAGCGGTAGAGGGGAAGGCCCACCCCATCGGCGGCCGCCCGCGCCACCGCCAGGCTCACGGCCAGGATGGCGTTGGCCCCCAGGGCCGATTTGTTGTCACTGCCATCCAGCTCGATCATGGCGCTGTCGACCGCCACCTGGTCGAGGGCTGTGAGGCCGCAGAGAGCCGGGGCGATCTTCTCTTCGATGTTGGCCACGGCTTTGAGCACCCCCTTGCCGGCGTAGCGGCTGCCGCCGTCGCGCAATTCATGGGCCTCGTGGGCTCCGGTGCTGGCGCCGCTGGGCACGATGGCCTGTCCCTGCCCGCCCCCTTCCAGCCGGACTTCCGCTTCCACCGTGGGGGTACCGCGGGAATCGAGCACCTCCCGAGCCACGATGGAATCGATCACGAGGTCGAGGGAGTCGAACACGAAAACTTCAGGCGGGCATGGCTTGGGGGGATCTTATGGGGCGCCCCGGGGAGCTCCGATGTGACGGTCGGTACCGACGGACCAGACGCCGCCGGCAGGGCCGACGCCAGAATCGACGCAACGATTCCGGAAACCCCCATGCGCCTGCTGCACACCATGCTCCGGGTGGGAGACCTGGAACGTTCCCTGGCGTTTTACACGGAGGTGTTGGGGATGCGGCTGCTGCGCCGCAAGGACTATCCCTCAGGCCGGTTCACGCTGGCGTTCGTGGGCTATGGCGATGAGAGCGACCACAGCGTGCTCGAGCTCACCCACAACTGGGACACTCCGGCCTACGACATCGGCAGCGGCTATGGCCACATCGCCCTTGGCGTCGACGATATCCACAGCACCTGTGCGGCGATCACCGGCAAGGGGGGACGGGTGGTGCGTGAACCGGGGCCGATGAAGCACGGCAGCACCGTGATCGCTTTTGTGGAAGACCCTGATGGGTACAAGGTGGAACTGATTCAGTTGTCATCCAGGGCCGATGCAGCCGCCTGAACCCGTCCCCACCGGCAGCCTCACCAGCGAGCCCGACCGTTTCAGCGAGGCCGCCTGGGATCTACTGCTGGCCTCCCAGGATCAGGCCCGCCGCTGGCGCCACGGCCAGATGGATGTGGAGCATCTGCTCCAGGCGCTGCTGCAGGATCCCCGCTTTGCAGCCTGGGTGAATCCCTTGCCGATCCAGGCCGAGCGCCTGCTCGATGGCCTGGAGGCGTTCTGCGCCGAGCAGCCCTCCTCGCCCGGCGATGACCTCTACATCGGCGAGGCCCTCGAAGACCTGCTGGAGGAGGCCGACCGGCGCCGTGCCGGCTGGGGCTCGCGCCTGCTCGACATCCCCCATCTGCTGCTGGCCCTGCTGGATGAACCTCGCCTGGGTGCCGATCTTCTGGCGGAGGAGGGTCTGACTGAGCAGGAGCTGCTGCGCCACCTCCGGCCCGGTGCCACCGCGGCCCCCGTCGCCTCCTCTCGCCGCGCCTCCTCGGCAGGGACCACTGCCGCAGGCGATCCCGCCACGCCTTCCGCAGATGCCGGGCGTCCCCGACGCTTTGCGGCGACTGCCGTCGCGGCTGACGACTGGATCGACAGCCCATCGGCGGCACCCACAGCCGCGGCCGTCGCGCCTGCTCCCACTCCGCCACCGCCAGCGTTCCCCCGCCATTCCATGCCTTCAGCGGGCGGCAGCCAGGCGACCAGGCCACCCTCTGCCCCTGCGGAGCCTGAGCTCAGCCTCGACGCCGAGCCCAGCGCTCTGGAGCAGTACGGCCGCGATCTCACCGCCGCCGCCCGCGCCGGGCTGCTCGATCCCGTGATCGGCCGCGACACCGAAATCCGGCGGCTGATCCAGGTGCTCTCCCGCCGCGGCAAGAACAACCCGGTGTTGATCGGGGAGCCTGGGGTCGGCAAGACCGCCATCGCCGAGCGGCTGGCCCAGCGCATCGCCACCGGTGAGGTACCCGACTCCCTCAAGGGGTTGCGGCTGATCGCCCTCGACCTCGGTGCCCTGATCGCCGGAGCCAAGTTCCGCGGTCAGTTCGAGGAGCGCCTGCGCAGCGTGCTCGCCGAGGTGAAGGAGCCTGAGGCGGGCCGCGCTGATGCCGGGGTGGTGCTGTTCATCGACGAACTGCACACGGTGGTGAGCACCGACCGCTCCAGCGCCGATGCCGGCAGCATCCTCAAGCCGGCCCTGGCCCGGGGGGAGCTGCGCTGCATCGGGGCCACCACCCCCGAGGACTACCGCCGCACGGTGGAGAAGGATCCCGCCCTCAACCGCCGCTTTCAGCAGGTGCTGATCCGCGAACCCGGCAAGGAGGTGAGCCTCGAGATCCTGCGGGGCCTCAAGGAGCGCTATGAGCTCCACCACGGTGTCACCATCACTGATGGGGCCCTGCAGGCGGCGGTGCGGCTCTCCGATCGCTACATCGCCGACCGCTGCCTGCCCGACAAGGCGATTGATCTGATTGATGAGGCCGCGGCCCAGCTGCGCATGGAGGTCACCTCCAAGCCCCAGGTGGTGGAGGCCGCCGAACTCGACCTGCGCCGCATCGAGCTCGCCCTGCTCGGGGCTGAGGCGGCCTCCCAGGAGGAGCGGGTGGCCCTGCAGGAGCAGCGGCGCACGGCCCTGGAGCGGTTGCAGGATCTGCAGCGGCGCTGGCAGGCGGAGCGTGATCAGCTCGCCGAGCTGCGGGAGCTGCTGCAGCAGGACGACGAGCTGCGGCTGGCGATCGGCGAGGCCGAACGGGACGGGGAGTACGAGGAGGCGGCTCGGCTGCAGGTGGATCAGCTGCAGGTGGTGCAGCAGCGGCGTGCCGCCCTCGAGGAGGAACTTCTCGACGACCAGCGGGGAGGGCTCTCCCTGCTGCGCGAGCAGGTGGAGGAGGGTGACATCGCCGACGTGGTGGCCCGCTGGACGGGCATCCCGATCCAGCGCCTGCTGGCCGGGGAACGGCAGAAGCTGCTGGAGCTGGAGCAGCGCCTGGCCGAGCGGGTGATCGGCCAGCCCGAAGCGGTGGCGGCGGTGGCCGCCTCGATCCGCCGGGCCCGGGCCGGCATGCAGGACCCCCGCCGCCCGGTGGGCTCCTTCCTCTTCCTCGGACCCACCGGCGTGGGCAAGACCGAGCTGGCCAAGGCCCTGGCGGCCGCCCTCTTCGATGAGGAGGACGCCCTGGTGCGGCTCGACATGAGTGAATTCATGGAGCGCAACGCCGTGGCCCGGCTGGTGGGAGCGCCCCCCGGTTACGTGGGCTACGAGGAGGGCGGCCAGCTCACCGAGGCCGTGCGCCGTCGGCCCTACGCCGTGCTGCTGCTCGATGAGGTGGAGAAGGCCCACCCCGAGGTGTTCAACCTGCTCCTGCAGGTGCTCGACGACGGCCGTCTCACCGACTCCCAGGGCCGCACCGTGGATTTCCGTCACACCGTGGTGGTGATGACCAGCAACCTGGCCAGCCGGGCCATTCTCGAGAGTGCCCGCAGCGGCGATGAGTCAGGCCTGGAGGCGGCGGTGGAGCGTGCCCTGGCTGGACAGTTCCGGCCCGAGTTCCTCAACCGCATCGACGAGGTGATCCGTTTCCGGCCCCTGGCGGCGGGTGATCTGGAACGGATCGTGCGCCTGCAGGTGGCGGAGCTGGCGGCCCTGCTGCAGGAGCAGAGGCTGGTGCTCGAAATCGATGAAGCGGTGGTGAGCAGGCTGGCGGAGCTGGGCTACGAGCCGGAATTCGGGGCCCGCCCCCTGCGCCGGGTGCTGCGCCGCCGCATCGAAAACCCCCTGGCCACCGAACTGCTGGAGGACCACTTCCGCGGGGCCCGTGGTGTGCGGGTGAGCCTCGGCGACCCCAGTGGCCCGGGGGGCGCCGACGGCCTGCGGTTCCTGCCTCTGGAGTGAAGGCGGAAAGGGTGTCCGGTAGGGTGTTCGTTTGCCGGTACGCCTTGCCGTCCGGTGCGCTCGCGCCCTTGGATTCTCCCAGCCGCACCACCACCCCCGACGACACTGCCCCCCAGGAGGTCAACCCTGGGGAGCGGTCTGGTCCTGCTGGTTTCGTCTCTTCCACCCTGGAAGAGCTGCGCAAGGTGGTCTGGCCCAGCCGTCAGCAGCTGTTCAGCGAGTCGGTGGCGGTGATCCTGATGGTGAGCCTCTCGGCTGCCACCATCGCGGCCGTCGATCGTTTCTACAGCTGGGCCTCCAGCCAGGTTTTCCCCTGAGGCAGCAACGGTCCTGCCGCTGCCTCCCCCGTCCTGATCCCTCCTGAGCTCCCACTCCTCCGTCCCCGTGTCCGAAGCCGATCTCGTCACCGCAACCAGCCCCGACGGGGCCCCTGAGGACGCCGTCGTCGAAGACGTGCTCGCCCTTGAAGCTCCGCCGGAATCCGAGCGGCAGGGCAAGCCGATGGTGGCCCGCTGGTATGCGGTGCAGGTGGCCTCCAGCTGTGAGAAGAAGGTGAAGGCCACCCTTGAGCAGCGCGCGATCACCCTGGGGGTCGACAGCCGCATCCTCGAGATCGAGATCCCCCAGACCCCGGCGGTGAAGCTCAAGAAAGACGGCAGCCGTCAGGCCGCCGAGGAAAAGGTCTTCCCCGGCTACGTGCTGGTGCGGATGATGCTCGATGAAGACACGATGATGGCGGTGCGGAGCACACCGAACGTGATCAATTTCGTGGGTCAGGAGGAGCGCCGCTCCACCGGCCGCGCCCGCGGTCACATCAAGCCGAGGCCGCTCAGCCGCCAGGAGGTCGACCGGATCTTCAAGCGTGCCGCTGAGAAGAAGCCCGTTGTCAAGGTCGATCTGGCCGAGGGCGATCAGATCCTGGTCACGGCCGGTCCTTTCAAAGACTTCCAGGGGGAGGTGATCGAGGTGTCGGGCGAGCGGAGCAAGCTCAAGGCCCTGCTCTCGATCTTCGGCCGGGAAACCCCGGTGGAACTGGAGTTCTCCCAGATCAGCAAGCAGAGCTGATCCCCCTGCGGCCGTCTCCCTGCGGAGGGCGGCCCTGGCTGAGGGCACCGGACCGGTGCCCTCAGCAGACGCCTCGACCCAAGGGTCAGGCGATCCGCATCGCTTCCCTCCGTAGACCAGCCGATGGCCAAAAAAGTCGTTGCCGTGATCAAGCTGGCGCTCAACGCCGGCAAAGCCAACCCCGCACCACCGGTGGGCCCTGCCCTCGGTCAGCACGGGGTGAACATCATGGCGTTCTGCAAGGAGTACAACGCCCGCACCCAGGACAAGGCCGGTTATGTGATCCCGGTGGAGATTTCGGTCTTCGAAGACCGCAGCTTCACCTTCATCACCAAGACCCCGCCGGCTTCGGTGCTGATCACCAAGGCCGCCGGAATCGAGAAGGGTGCCGCCACCTCTGCCAAAGGCAGCGTGGGCGCCATCAGCCGTGCCCAGCTCCAGGAGATCGCCAGCACCAAGTTGCCCGACCTCAACTGCTCCAACCTGGATTCAGCCATGCGGATCATTGAGGGCACCGCCCGCAACATGGGCGTCGCCATCAGCGACTGAGTTCCACTGGAGCCCTGCTCCACCTGTTCCGCTTCACTCCACCATTCACCCCACCGGGGGAGACAGTCGCCGCCGGCCCTGGCCTCAGCCCTGCCCGCGGACAACCTGTCGCCTGAACCCCGCTCAAAACCATGCCCAAGACATCCAAACGGTTCACCGCCCTGCTCGAGACGATCGAGGACCGTGACTACACGCCGAACGAGGCCCTCGAGCTGGTCAAGGCCAACGCCAACGCCAAGTTCGATGAAACGATCGAAGCCCACGTGCGCCTCGGCATCGATCCCAAATACACCGATCAGCAGCTGCGCACCACCGTGGCCCTGCCCAGGGGCACCGGCCAGACCATCCGCATCGCCGTGATCGCCCGGGGCGAGAAGGTGGCCGAGGCCAAGGCCGCCGGCGCAGACCTCGCCGGCGACGACGATCTGGTGGAGGCCATCGCCGGCGGCCAGATGGACTTCGACCTGCTGATCGCCACCCCGGACATGATGCCCAAGGTGGCCAAGCTGGGCCGGGTGCTCGGTCCCCGCGGCCTGATGCCGAACCCCAAGGCCGGCACCGTGGCCACCGATCTTGCTGCGGCCATCAACGAATTCAAGGCGGGCAAGCTGGAGTTCCGTGCCGATCGCAGCGGCATCGTGCATGTGCGCTTCGGCAAGGCGAGTTTCACGGTGGAGGCTCTGCTGGAGAACCTCAAGGCTCTGCAGGAAACAATCGATCGTCAGAAGCCCAGCGGTGCCAAGGGCCGCTACTGGCGCAGCCTCTACCTGACCTCCACGATGGGCCCCTCGGTCCCGGTCGACTTCACTGCCCTTCAGGACATCAAGCTCGAGGGTTGAGGGTCGCCTCCAACCCCGGGACCGCTCGCGTGTAAGTTGGTGGATCGGGCACGCGCCCGGCCCAAGACAGCAGGTCAATGCTGCGGCCTCCAGGCTTCCCGCTTCAGCGGGTGATCCGGTGGCCACGGTCTTCGTAAACCCTGCCGAGGTGCACGCGACTTTTTTCCGGTTCGGATTCTCCGGGCGGATCACCGTTCAGCGGCCTCGACACTTCACTCCGGTCTGCACCGGCTGCGAAGTCGGCTGAGCCTTCTGGCCCCAATGGTCAGTGGTTCGGCCTCGGTGCCGCGTTCCCGGCTTGTTCCCCTCGATCCGTACCAAACCCATGGGCCGCACGCTGGAGAGCAAGCAACAGATCATCGAAGAGCTCAAGGGGCTCCTCGGTGAGGCCGAAATGGCGTTGGTCCTTGATTACAAGGGCCTGTCCATCAAGGAGATGTCTGATCTGCGGACCCGTCTGCAGGCCAGCAACGGCATCTGCAAGGTGACCAAGAACACCTTGATGCGCCGTGCCATCGATGGAAACAGCGCCTGGTCGGAACTCGATTCCCTGCTCACCGGCACCAATGCCTTCGTCCTGATCAAGGGCGATGTGGGTGGTGCCGTCAAGGCCGTTCAGTCCTTCCAGAAGGACACGAAGAAGTCGGATGTGAAGGGAGGCCTTTTCGAAGGCAAGCTCCTCTCCCAGAACGACATCAAGGCCATTGCCGAGCTGCCCTCCAAGGAGGCGCTGATCGCCCAGATTGCCGGTGCGATCAATGCCGTGGCCACCAAGCTGGCCGTTGGTATCAACGAAGTTCCCTCCGGTCTCGCCAGAGCCCTCAACCAGCACGCCGAAGGCGACGCCAGCTGAGCACTCCGCTTCCATCCGGCCACGCCGGCTCCACCCCACCGATCTGTTGCTGACTCTCAACCATGACCACCAAAACTGACGACATTCTCGATTCGCTGAAAACTCTCTCCCTGCTGGAAGCTTCCGAGCTTGTCAAGCAGATCGAAGAGGCCTTCGGTGTGTCCGCCGCCGCTTCCGCTGGCGTGATGGTGGCTGCGGCTCCCGCCGCTGCCGCTGAGGCCGCTGAAGAGCAGACCGAATTCGATGTGATTCTCGAAAGCTTCGACGCCGCCGCCAAGATCAAGGTGCTCAAGGCCGTCCGCGAGGCCACCGGTCTTGGCCTGGGCGAAGCCAAGGCCCTGGTCGAGGCAGCCCCCAAGGCTGTCAAGGAAGGCATCGCCAAGGCCGATGCCGAGGCTCTCAAGAAGTCGATTGAAGAAGTGGGCGGCAAGGTCACCATCAAGTGATCAGGCCCGGCGGGGGCCTGCCCTCCGCCACCCCCCTTTCATTCACCTCAGCCGGCCTCTCGGGGCCGGCTTTTTGCTGGACAAAGGCAAAAAAAAACCCCGCCGAAGGCAGGGTTTCAGAGGTGGAACGATGCCGGGAGTCTGTCCTCGTTTCGACCCCGGGAGAGCGTTCTGCACTCCTCACACAAGAAGAATATATGGGATGGATCGTTGGGGTGCCAGCGGCGAGGGTCGCTGTGTCGACTGTCACTCCTTGAAGGGCACCACCTGCAGGGCGATCGGCCCGCTTTCGAGCTCGCCGCCACCGGCCAGGTCGGCCACGTCACGCCCGAGGCTGGAGATGACTCCGCTGGAGATGGGCTGGAGCGGCTGGGCACCCTCGCTGTTGCTGCCACCACCACCGGAGCTGGCGATCAGTTGCTCCAGGGGGCTGCTGGCGGCGAAATAGATGTGATTCAGCGCCTGCTGGCCGTAGAGCCGGCGGTTGAGCTGCCAGTCGGTTTCGAGGCGGATGGGGACGAATCCATCGGAATCGCGGCGGCTCACCTGCCCACGGCCCACCAGCAGCAGCGTGGTGTCCGCCGGGCTCATGGCCTGCAACTGAATCTCGTCGCCCACCTGGCTGAGGCGCAGGCGGTAGCGGCTTGCCAGGTCCTGGTCAGCCACCCGCAGGGAATAGGCGTTGCTGCCGGCGTAGCTGGCGCAGACCCCCTTGGAGTCGAAGCGGTTCATCGCCGCGTCCACCAGCCCATCAGGTCGCTCCTGCCAGCAGGGCTGACCGTTGGCCACCTGCTCGATCAGCACCAGCGACCAGTCGGCCAGGCCGACTGGCTTGGCCAGGACTGCAAAGCGGGATGCTTCAACCGGCTGGGTGTCGAACACGCCGGCTGCCACAGCCAGGGGAGTTGTGACGGCCTGCAGCGTGGTGGCCGCAAGCCCGGCCCCCGCAAGGGCCAGGTAGGTTCGCTGCATGGTGGATTTTTTGCGTCCCAACATCGTCACCAAGGTCTACGGCACCACTGTCTATCGAACAATTGCCGGTCTGCCCAGTGGCTGCTGAGCAGACACGGGTGGTGGCTGCCGCCTGCGACGGGGCCTGCAGCGGCAATCCTGGCCCGGGGGGCTGGGGCTGTCTTCTGCGTTTCGAAGATGGCAGCGTGCGCGAGCTGGGAGGTGCGGCGGCGGCCACCACCAACAACCGCATGGAGCTCACCGCCGCCCTGGCTCTGATGGAGGAGTTGCGCCAGTGGCCTCTTCACCCAGACCTGCGCCTGCGCACCGACAGCCGCTATCTGATCGACGGTCTGACCAAGTGGATGCCGGGCTGGAAGCGCAAGGGCTGGCGCACCGCCTCCGGTGGACCGGTGCTCAACCGTGACCTCTGGGAGGAGCTGGACCGGGCCCGCTTGCCAGGGCTGACCCTGGCCCATGTGAAGGGCCACAGCGGTGATCCCGACAACGACCGCTGCGATGCGATTGCCGTGGCCTTCTCCCGGGGGGGTGTCCCCGATCTGGCCCAGGGACCTGGATCCGGTGGCACCAGGCGTGATCCTGAGCCCGCCCCTTCAGGGCAGGATCAGCTCGAGCAACCGGCTCCCGCCGACCTCGGTGCTCTGCTCACCCGCCTTGAAGTGGCCGACCGCCTCGCCAGCGGAGGCTATGCCCTCACGGCCGCTGAGCTGGCCCGTCTGGTGGAGCAGCCGCTGGCCCGGCTGCAGCAGCGGCAGGGGCCATGGATCTGGCGCGACTGGCGGGTGTTCCCCACGGGTGAGGGCCGCTGGCGACTTGAGCGCACCAAGCCCGCCCTGCAGGAGGCCCCATGATCCTGGAGCGATCCGAGCGAGACGCCACCGCCACTGCGGGGACCAGCACCGGCGCCCTCTACAGCCGATGGGTGGGTCCGCTGCTGGCCCGCGATGAAGGGGCCGACGCTGAGCAGCTCAGTGCGCTCACCCTCGCGGCCCTGGCCCAGGCCTCCCTGCGCCGCAACTGGCCTGTGGTGGCCGGCAGCCTGGCGGGCCTCGGCGCCGAACTCCAGCGGCGTGACCATCGCTTCGAGCAGACCCTGTTCGGCTGCCGCTTCGCCAATCCGGTGGGGCTGGCCGCCGGCTTCGACAAGAACGCGGTGGCGGCGGCGATCTGGCACCTGTTCGGCTTCGGCTTCGCCGAACTCGGCACCATCACCTGGCACGCCCAGCCAGGCAACCCCCGGCCCCGTCTGTTTCGCCTGGCTCAGGAGAGGGCCGCCCTCAACAGGATGGGCTTCAACAACGACGGCGCCCAGGGGGTGAAGCGCAACCTCCTGCGCCAGCACATGCCGTTGCCGGGCCAGCGGCCGGCGGTGCTGGGGCTCAATCTGGGCAAGTCGAAGATCACCTCCCTCGAACTCGCCGCCGACGACTACGCCTCCTCCCTGGAGCTGCTCTCGCCCCTGGCCGACTATGTGGTGATCAACGTGAGTTCGCCCAACACCCCGGGCCTGCGGGATCTGCAGGATGCCGTGCAGCTGCGGCGACTGGTGGAGCGTCTGCGGCGCCTCTCGGCCTGCCCGCCATTGCTGGTCAAGATCGCCCCTGACCTGGAGGATGACGCCATCGACACGATTGCGCGCCTGGCCTATGAGGAGGGGCTGGCCGGTGTGATTGCGGTGAACACCAGCGTCAACCGCCTGGGGCTGGAGCACCGCCGCCTTCCCCAGACGGGGCGCACCCTGGCTGAGGAGGCCGGCGGCCTCAGCGGAGCCCCCCTGCGCGGCCGTGCTCTGGAAGTGATCCGGCGGCTGAGGGCCACGGCAGGTCCTGCCCTGCCGCTGATCGGGGTGGGCGGGATCGATTCCCCCGAGGCCGCCTGGGAGAGGATCACGGCAGGAGCCTCCCTGATCCAGCTCTACACCGGCTGGATCTATCAGGGCCCCGGGCTGGTCCCGGCGATTCTCGAGGGCCTTGCCGACCAGCTGGATCGGCATGGCTGCAGCCATCTCAGTGAGGCCGTGGGCAGCGGCCTGCCCTGGCGCTGAAAGGACCAGGACCCTTGCGGAGCAGGGTTGTGCAAGGAGGTGCGCAAACGGCCGCTGACCGATACGCTTCTGGCGGATTAAGGAAAGCGCACCTTGGTCCTGGCCGGCGTGCAGGAACAACTCAAGCCCCTTGCAAAGCGGCTGTTTCCGCGCCTGGTCTGGCTTGCCCTCACGGATGACGCGGTCACGGTGCTGACCACCAAGGGGACGGGCCAGCCTGCGCAGGTGGACCTGTTGCAGCGGGTTCCCCTGCCCCGCGGGGCCTGCTCCGAAGGGGATCCGCAGGAGGTGATGGCCCTGGGCGACCTGATCGGTGATCTGCTGGTGGAACTGGGCCTGGTGGAGGCCGATGTCGCGGTGGTGCTGCCTGCGGCGGCCTGTGTCTGGAGGGTGGTGCAGTGGCCCTTCGACGACTGGCCCGAGGCGCCGGACGAGGCCCTGCGCCAGATCGATCCTGCGTTGGGCCTGCCCTACGACCTCTCTCAGGCCTACCTCAGCCTCCTGCCTCTTGAGGGCTCCAGCGATCTGGAACCAGGTTGCTCCAACCTGCTGGTGATATCCCCGCGCCAGCGGGTGCTCCGTTGGATCGAGGTCTTCGACATCGCCGGCGTTCAGCTGGTGCGGCTGGAAGCCGCCCAGGTGTGCGAGCTGCGGGCGCTGGCGCCTCTGCTGGAAGGGGCTGAGCCTGGGCAGTTGGAGGTGCTGATGGTGCCTGAAGACCGGGGTGCGCGGCTCACCCTGCTGCGCCATGGTGTGCCGGAGTATGGCCGTGCGTTGACGGGGGCCATGGCCGATCTCATTCCCCAGCTCGAACGTTGCATCACCTACTGGCGCTCGCGGGATGCCGCTGTCACAGGAGTTCGTCTCTGGCTGGGGGGCTCAAACCCCGACCTGCCCCTGCTGGCCGAGAACCTGCGCCGCAGCGGTGAGTGGTCTGTTCAGATCCTTGATCCGGTGGTCATGGGCTGGATGGCCTTGCCCCAGCAGGATGGCGATGGAGAGCTGCCGCCCGGCTGGGCCCTGAGCTCCCTCCATGGCCTGATGCAGGCGGAGCCGGCCCGATGAGTCAAGTGCTGCCTGGCCTGGATCTGCTGCGGGAACGCCGGCTCGAGCTGGGTCTGCCGGCCGAACCACCCCAGCCGCCCCCGGCCAGACGACTGCTCCTGATCGGATCGCTCATCGGTGGCTCCATTGCGCTGGTCACTGTGGGGGCTTCGTTGCTGCTCAAGCTGCAGGGGATGCTGCTGAAGCAGGAACTCACCCGGCTGGCACCGGTGCGGGGCCAGGTGGAGTCCATCGAGGCCGAACTCGCTGCTGACAAGATCAACCTGGACCGCAAGACCAAGGGCAATGATCAGCTGGTGCGCGGCCTGGTGACCGTGCGTTCGGGCTCTGCCTTCTTGACCGATCTGGCTGGCCGTACGCCGGCAGAGTTGCAGCTCTCCTCGGTGCAGGTCGGCAAGGATGATCTGCAGATCAAGGGCCGCACCGGTGATCCAGCAGCGTTCGAGCGGATCAACGCCCTCATGCTGAGCCTGAAGTCGTCCCCGCTGATCGATCCGGCCAGCGTGACGCTCAGCCGTGCGATCCGCAACGACACCGTTCCCAATCAGTCCAGCAAGGGGCCGGAGAGCGGGCTGGTGGACTTTGATCTCAGTGCTGCCTTCCGCCCCCCCCCGTCCAGCTCGGTCCAGCTGAAGCAGTTGCAGGATCTGGGTGCAGGTGGCATGGCCCGCCGCCTCGAGCTGCTGGAGGAGGAGGGTCTGCTGCGATGACCAACCTTCAGCAGGGTGCTCAGCCCCGATCCCAACTGCTGCGCAACGGTCTGCTGATCGGATTGCCCGTGGCGGCCGGCGTGATGGTGGCCTCCCTGGTGGCCCTGTTGGGGGTCTTCCAGCCCTGGGATCAGCTGCGCCGGGATCAGCTCCAGCTCGATGAGCTTCGGGGCATGAACGAGCGGCTGCCCCTGCTGCGAGGCCAGCGATTGCGTCAGCTCGATCAGCTCAAGACGGTGAACGGCCAGAGGGCGAGCCTGCTCAGGCTGATTGCCGGCAGTGGGCAGATCAGCACCTTTCTCGCCCAGCTCAACCGTGAGGCCACCGCCACAGGGGTGCAGCTCGACGTGTTCGAACCACTGCCTGACCCCGTGGCCACAGCCCCTGCCCAGGGCGGCAACTCTTCTGCTTCTCCGGCGCCTGCGGCCGGCGACGAGACGAAGAAGACCCCGCCGTCGGATCCACTCGAAGCCGATGGCCTGCGCAGGACCATCCTGCTGCTGAGTGCCCGGGGCCGCTACCCGAATCTGCTGGTGTTCATGCGCCGGCTGGAGCGACTTAGCCTTCTGGTGGCTCAGAGCGATCTCAACCTTGACCTCGAGGCGATCCGTGCTCAGGCCCAGCAGCAGGCCGCCAACAGCACGGCATCTCAGGGCCAGAGGATTCCGCTGGTGGTCTTGAAGCTGAACCTTGCCCTTTACAGCAAGGGCCCTGGTCTCACGCCTGCCTCCGGCCGGGCCACGGCGGCGGCGGCGGCTCCCACGCCAACCCCAGCACCACCTGAGCCTCCGCCGCCGCCCCAGTAATCCTCCACGGTGGAGTTGTTGTCCAGGGGGATGCTGGTCATTTTTTCCGGCTGCTTATACCATTCCGGCGAAATAGGTGCGTGGATGAATTCTGCAGGCGTCGGATTGCGTACAGGGTTGTGGCTGGGTGCCGCCACCGCCCTGCTCACCACGCTTCCCCTGGCGGTATCACCGCAGCTTGCGAAGGCCCAGGCGGCCATCCGACAGGACGGTCTGCAGCTCAAGCTTCGCCGCCTGCCGGATGCTCTGGAACTGGTGATTCAGGGTGCCGGCACCGGCAGCGATCTGCGTCAGCAGATGCAGGGCCAGGTGTGGGTCGGTGAGCTGCGCACCGGGCAGATCCGTGGGCTCAAGGCCGGCCCCCAGTCGTTCTCGATGACCGATGCGGGCGTCGATTCGATCACCTTCGATGGCACCGGCACTGAATTTCAGCTGAAGGTCACGCCGATGCCGGAGCGCAACCTGGGCACGCCGGTGGTGAGCAGCGACGGCCGCGACCTCACCGTGCGCTTCAACGCCCCGCAGCTGCCCGTGATCCAGACGGCCCAGGTGAATCTGCGGGCACCTGCGCGCGTGCCGACAGCGCCCTATGTGCCGCCCCTGCGGCCCCGGGCGGTGGCGCCCCCGTCGGGGGACATCGCCGTGGGCACGATGACGATCCGCAACCGGGGCTACCTCAGCCTCTACGGCCCGCCGGTGACGCTCACCACCCGCAGTGCCAACCCGCGCGATGTATTGATGGTGCTGGCGCAGATTGGGGGGTATGGCTTTGCTTTCTCCGATCCCTCGATGGCGGGGGGGGATCAATGGTCAGGGGGCAACGATGCCGGCCCCTCCCGCCCCGGTGACGGTGGCGTTCCAAAGCGAGCCCTACGAGCGGGCCTTCAACTTCGTTCTGCTCTCCTCCGGGCTGCAGGCCCGCAAGGAAGGCAACACGATCCTGGTGGGATCCGACGTGCTGGGCAAGACCATCGGCCCTCAGATGTCGAAGGTGTACCGCCTCAATCAGGTGGGGGCCAATTCGGCGGCGGATTATCTGGCCAACCTCGGCGCTCAGGTCACCAAGACCAACACGATCACCACGGCTGTGTCCCAGGGCGTGCCGCTGGGGGCTCAACCTGCCGGAACCGGGCTGAGTGCCACCTCCCAGAGCACCACCTCCACCCAGCAGACCGTGGAAGCCTTCGGGGCCTCCTCCGGTCCACTGGTGGGGCTGCGGGCCACCACCGATCCACGCCTGGGCACGATCACGATCGTGGGTGAGCCTTCGCTGGTGGCGATCGGCGAGCAATACCTCAAGCAGCTGGATCTGCGTCAGCGTCAGGTGGCCCTGTCAGTGAAAATCCTCGATGTGACCCTCACGAATGACACCGAGATCGACAACAGCTTCGCCTTCCGCTTTGGCAACAACTTCATCGTCAATGATGGCGGCCGGCTGCTGGCGGCCTTCGGGCGTAACCTTCCGGCCAACGCCGAGGATTTCAGCGACGTCAACACCCGTGAGTTCTTTGGCTCATCCTCGAGCTCTTCAAGTAATTCCCTGACAAACTCCGGCAGTGATTCGACGTCGGGCTCCAGCTCAAGCAGCCAGTCTGGCAGTACGTCTGGATCTGGAACCGACTCCTCATTCAGTGAGGATCTCACCTTGTCGCTGAACAACGGCCGGTCGCTGAATCAGAACCAGATCAGCGACGTGAATCGTCAGTTGTTCCGCGAAACCGGTACGGAGATTCAGCCCTTTGATGTTGAGCGCTTCATCCCCAATCCCAATTTCAACGAAGGTGCTGAGGACCCCGGTGACCGCTTCATCACTGTCACGGACACGGAATATCGCATCGTCCCGACAGGGCGCACCACGCGAGCCATCACCAATGACCTCACGTCCAGGATTTCCCAGATCGTCTCGTCACAGGTCAACAGCGGTGTGAACATCGCCCGCAGTCGTGGAGGATTCTCCAATTCCGGCTCCAGCTCCAGCTCCAACTCGGGCAGAACAGGTTCGAACAACTCCCGTTCAGGCTCCGACACCATTTCGCAGTCTTCCTCCGACTCCTTCCAGAACTACTCCGGATCCAGGCGTCGCAACCCCGGCCTGAACTATCCCGACAACGAGTTCTTCAGCTTTCTGCAGGCTCAGATCGTCTCGGAGAACGCCAAGGTACTGGCCAGCCCCACCCTGATCCTCAGCGAGAATCCCGAAGTCATTGAGGGCGGCGCCAATGTCGGAGGGGGAGGCTTGGGAGGACAGGCCGGTGACACCTCCGGCCTCAGCCCGGCCACCATCGGCCGCACCCGGGCCAATGAATCCTTTGTGACCGTGGGCCGCCAGGTGGTCTCGGCCTACGACGTCACCAACACGGCCAACGTGGGCACCAGTTGCGAGCCCACCTTCAGCACGGCGGGGCTCACCTTCGGTGCCCGGGTCTCGAAGATCGACGACAATGGGTTCGTGACCTTCACCCTCTCCCCGGCCATCTCGGGAGTGGTGGGCCGCCAGCCGGTGCCGGGCTGTGGCTTCATCGACATCCTGCGCCTGCGCCGCCTCGACACCGGCAGCGTGCGCGTACGCGACGGCCAGACCCTGATTCTCACCGGGGTGATCTCTGACGATGATTTCCAGGTGGTCTCCAAGTGGCCCATTCTGGGTGATCTGCCTCTGCTGGGTCAGTTCTTCCGCAGAACAAACGGTTCGCGCAACAAAAATGAACTGGTGATTCTGGTGACCCCGCGCATCATCGATGATCAGCAGGGTGGCACCTATGGCTATGGCTACACACCATCTACCCGGGATGCCCGCCGCTTGATCTACAGCCCCTGACCCCTCGTCGCCCGCCTGAGGATCAGAAGGCCAGGGGGGCGAAGTATTTGACCGCCAGCGGTGCCAGTTGCTGGAAGATCGCCGTGGCGCTCTGCAGGAACTGGCCGCCCCAGCCATTGCCGGCACTGTTGCCCTGGGGATTCTTCTTGAGGTCTTCAGCCCCCTGGCGCACCTGCTGGGCCACCTTGGTGTTGCCCTGTTGCTCGAACAGACTGGCGGCGTAGGTGAAGTCGGCGGCGGCCAGGTCGCGCTTGGCCTGCTCCGCCCGGCTGATCCCCCGGGCCAGCCAGCTCAGGGCCGCGTCGGGCTGCTTGAGAATGGCCTGGTTGAAATAGGTTTCCGCTTCGCTGGCTCGGCCCTGCAGGGCTGCCTCCACGCCGGAATTGTGCAGATCGGCGTAGCTGCTGGCGCTTGGATTCACGCCAACAGCCTGTTTCCAGTGGCTGCGAGCCAGCCCGTCCACGTCAAGCAGCGCGCCACTGAGGTCGGATTCACGCAGATCCGTGCCCTCCAGCAGGGCGCCGCGCAGGTCGGCGCCGCGCAGGGAGGCCCCCAGCAGCGAGGTGAAGGTGAGGTCGGCTCCCTGGAGATTGGCGCCATCGAGCTGGGCGCGGCTGAGGTTGGCCCGCTGCAACTGAGCCTTGCTCAGGTCGGCGTCACGCAGGTCGGCATGGACGAGATCTGCATCCTGAAGGCGGCAGCTCGAGCAGGCCCGCTGGTCGAGCAGCCGCATCACGTCGTTGGCGTCGGCGGCTTGCACCGCTCCACTCACCAACTGGGTGCTGGTGGCGAGCAGCAGGGCTCCCCTCAGAAGAGGGCGATGGGTTCGCAGCGAGGGCGCCATGCCGGAGATGGGTGATGGAGGGTGAACTGGTGGAATCAGAGGGCGGCCGCTGGAGCTGCCTTGACGCCGCGGGGTGCGATGCACCAGCGAGGGCCGATTTTCTTCCATTCGTAGGCCGCCGGCAAGGGCTCCAGGCCCACCATCCCGGCGAACAACTGGTTGAGGCAGGGCTGGCCACTGGAGCAGGATTGGATGTTGCGTCCGTTCACCCGCTCCACCGAGGCGTCTGGAGGTTGCGGTCCCTGGGTGAAGAACCGCTGCTCGGCCAGGCAGTAGGGGGCGGCCTGAACCACTGCGCCCATCAGGGTTGCTGCAACTGAGAGGCCCAGCGTCACCCCGTTGGCGATGCCCCTGACCATACCCAGGTCCATGGCCCCAGCTCCGGCAACCTGACGAACCGGATTATGGCAACCTCCTCAATGCCGGGCTGCTGATCGGTGGCCGCCGTTGCGTGGGGAGATCCTGACTGGTCCAGGCTGGGGGCATGGGCTGTCAGGCAGGCATGGGCGGAGGGCCAGCGGGGATAGGCACCGCGGAGCGTCACGGCGGCAATCTGGAGGCCGTTGCCCGGCGTCTGGGCTGCCGTCCCTCCGATCTGCTCGATGCCAGCGCCTCCCTGGTTCCCTTCGGCCCCCCCGCCAAGGTGCGGGGAGTGCTGGCGGCCCTGCTGCTCACGCCAGCCGGGAGGCCGTCGCCCCTGAGGGACTACCCCGACCGCGACTCCCTGCGGCTGCGCCAGGCCATCGCCGCACACCACGGGCTCGATCCGGCCGCCGTGCTGCCTGGAAACGGGGCTGCGGAGCTGTTCACCTGGCTGGCCCGCGACGCGACGGCGATGGGACGCAGCCTGCTGCCCACCCCCGGCTTCGCTGACTACCCCCGGGCCCTGGCCTGCTGGGGCGGGGCGTGGAGTCCCTGGCCGCTTGAGCTGCCTCTGCCGGGGCGGCTGGCCTGGCCCCAGCCCCTGCCGACAGTTCCCGATGGTGACGTCCAGGCGGTGTGGATCACCAACCCCCACAACCCCACCGGGCAGCTCTGGAGTCGCGCCTCCCTGGAGCCGCTGCTGCAGCGCTTTGCGCTGGTGATCGTCGATGAGGCCTTCCTGCCCCTGGTGCCCGGCGGGGAGTGCCAGTCGCTGGTGCCGCTGCTCCCGGACCACCCCCGGCTGGTGGTGATCCGCAGCCTCACCAAGCTGCTGGCGATCGCCGGCCTTCGCCTGGGTTATGCCCTGGCGGATCCCGCCCGGCTGAGGCGCTGGGCCTCCTGGCGTGACCCCTGGCCGGTGAATGGCCTGGCGGCGGCCGTGGGGGAGGCCGTGGTGGGCGATCGGCGCTGGCAGGAACGTGTGCAGCGCTGGGTGGCAGCGGAGCGCCCCTGGCTAGAGCAGGGTCTGCAGCGGTTGCCGGGGCTCACGCCGCTGCCTTCAGCTGCCAACTTTCTGCTGGTGCGAGGGGACGCCTCCCTGGTGGAGCTGCGGGAGCGGCTGGAGTGCCATCAGCGGGTGCTGCTGAGGGATTGCCGCTCCTTTGCCGGCCTGGGGGAGTGCTGGCTGCGGATCGCCCTGCAGGACCGGCGTGGCAACCGACGGCTGCTGCGGGCCCTGCAGCAGGAGTGGGCGCCGTGGCATGACGCCCTGGATCCGGCTCAGTCGACCGCCAGCTCGCCCAGCAAGCCTGCCAGCCGCTGATCGGCTTCGCGCACCGCCAGGCGCTCCATGCCCGCCCGCAGGGTGTTGAGGGGGTCAAGGGAGCCGCAGGTGCCCCGCAGACGCGGCCCGAGCAACCGCCACACCGCCTGCTCCAGGGCCGGATGCTCCGGCTGGTGCTGCCAAACGATCACAGCGGCTCCGGCCGCGGCGGCGGCCTCGGCGTTGGCGTCCTGGTGGTGGTCGGCGGCCTGGGGAAACGGCACCAGAATTGTGGGGGTGCCGCAGACGGCCAGTTCGCTGAGGCTCCCAGCCCCCGCTCGGCTGATGGCCAGCTGGGCGTGCTGCAGCAGGCCTGGCAGTTCGTCGCTGAAGGGCCGCTCGATCGCCCCGCGGATCTGCAGGCTGCCGGCATCGGGATCGCTGCTGCCTGTGAGGTGCACCACACGGCAGCCGACGGCCACCAGCTTCGGCACCAGCGGCCGCACCATGCGGTTCAGGCCGAGGGCACCCTGGCTGCCGCCCATCACCAGCACCAGCGGTCCGGGCCCGTCGGGCACCCAGCTGGGCAGGGGAGCCGGCTGCAGGAAGGCCGCACGCACCGGGGTTCCCGTGACCAGTGGACGGCAGTGCGGCAGGCGCTCCGCCGCTTCGCGCAGCCCCACGGCCACCCGGCTGCAGTGCCGACCGAGCAGGCGGGTGACCCGGCCGGGGATCGCGTTGGATTCATGCAGAACCACAGGCACCCCGCACCAACGGGCGGCCAGGATCGCCGGGGCGGCGATATAGCCACCGGTGCTGAACACCAAGCCGATGCCCTCCCGCCGGATCAGCCGGCGCACCGCCACGCTGGAGGCGATCAGGCGCAGCAGTTGCCAGAGCTTGCGCAACCCCTTGCCCTGCAACCCTCCGGCGCGGATGGTGTGCAACGGGTAGCGGCTGGGCACGAGCTCCCGCTCGAGACGGTTGGGGACCCCCAGCCACTGCACCTGCCACCCATCGGGCAAGGCCTCGGCCACGGCCAGGGCGGGAAACAGATGCCCGCCGGTTCCGCTGGCCGCGATCAGGAGCCTGGACATGGAGCTTCACTGACGCGCTCGGCGCGCTACCGGGGCGCGCCTAACTTAAAAGGGCCGCCATGGCCCACCCGGATGCCGCACCTCCGCCCGTTCCTGCTCGCGCTGTTGTCGGCCTCGATGGTCTTCACGCGTCCTGAGGCCATGGCCGCGCCCCCGGGTCCAGCCCTTCTCCAGAACCTCGAGCAGGCGCTCAACAACGGCAGTCCCTCGGGGCTGATCGCACTTGTTGAGGCTGGCCCTGGTCTGGATCCCGCCCTGCTGGAGGCCCGTTACAAGATCCTGCGCGACCGCTTCCCCGATGCCCGCTGGACCGTGACCAGCGCCGCTCCCCTGCGCGATGGTCGCCCCACCGTGGCGATCGCGGTGAGCGGCAGCCGCATGGAGGGTCCCTTCCGCTACAGCCTTCAGGCGGAGCAGCTGCTGGCCCTCAGCGCCAATGGTTCCCTGCTGAATGGCCAGGAATTGATTCGCGAAACCACCACCATGCGCAGCGGTGAGGCGAGCCTGCCTGTGAGCGTGCTGATTCCCGATGCGGTGCTCACAGGTCAGCGCTACGACGTGGACGTGGTCTTCGATGAGCCGCTCGATGGCGCCGTGGCCGCCGGCGGCATCACCGCGATCACCCCGGAGCAGATCAGTGCCCTGGAAACCCCCGATCTCGAACTGGCAGCCCTCGGCGGTGGGGGTCTGTTCAAGACGGTGCAGGCGCCCCTCAAACCCGGCAGCCAGACCTGGGCCGTGCTGCTGGTTCATCCCAAGGGCATCGTGAGCACCACCAAGCGTGTGCGGGTGGTGGCCGACAAGGCCTCGCTCACTCCCTGACCCCCTTGGGGTTGGTCTCAGTGAACCATCGGGCCAGGGCCGAGACGTCCTCGTCGCCATGGCCGGCGGAGATCAGAGCATCCTCGATCCCGGCCACGCGGGCACTGATCGGCAGGTCCACACCTGCGGATGCGGCCGTCTCCAGAGCGATCCCCAGATCCTTGCGGTGCAGGGCCAGACGAAAGCCCAGCGGGTAGGTATTCTCGATCATCTGGCTGGCACGGTTCTGCAGGGCCCAGGAACCGGCGGCTCCGCCTTCGAGGGCGGCACAGACCTCCTGCAGTGGCAGTCCCTGCGCCCTGGCCAGCGCCAGGCCTTCCGCCAGGGCGGCGTAACTCCCGGCCACCAGGATCTGGTTGACGGCCTTCACCTGCTGGCCTGAGCCCACAGGGCCGAAGTGGCTGATCCGGGCGCCCACCACCTCCAGGAGAGGCCGGGCCCGATCCAGGTGGTCGCTGGCTCCACCACACAGCACGGAGAGTGTGCCGGCGCGGGCCCCCTCGGTGCCGCCCGTGACCGGGGCATCGAGGTAGCCCACCCCCAGCTCCCGCAGGCGGCCGGCCAGACGGCTGCTGGTGGCTGCGGAGATGGTGGAGAAATCGATCACGAGAGCCCCTGGGGACACGCTCTCCGCCACACCGCCCTGGGCGAACAGCACGTCCTCCACGGCGAGGTCATCGCTGAGGCAGAGCGCAATCAGCTCGGAGGAGGCCGCCGCCTCCGCCGGAGTGGCCGCCCTGATGGCACCTGACGCAGCCAGGGGCTCTTCCGCTCCACGGGTGCGGTTGTGGATGGTGAGGGGGAAGCCCGCCGCCAGCAGCCGCCCCGCCATCGGAGCCCCCAGGGCCCCGAGACCCAGGAAGGCCACCGCGGGGCGGTCAGGGTTGCCTGGTCGATCGGGGCCGTCCGGGAAAGATCTGGTCATCGGTCCCACGGTTTCGGTTGGCATCTGGTGATACGGACTACGCGAGCATGAAAGTGTCTGAAATCAGCTCCGTCATGTCGCTGCTTCGAAACGTCCAGTTGCTTCTGCTACCCCCGGCCGCCGTCACTCTGGCGATGCTGCTGCAGGTGGGCTCCGGCCATGCTCAGACCGGAACCTCTCCCAGCACCCGGCCTGCGCCAGCACGGGTCAAGCTCACACCCAGCCAGGAAGCCGAGCTGTACAAAGGGCAGCGCAGCCTTTCGCTACGGGCCCATGCCGAGCAGATCGCCATCCTGCAGAAGGGAGAGCGCTGCCTGAATGAGGCCAAGGACCTCGCAGCGCTCAGCGCTTGCCGCCGCAGCGAACGGCAAGCCAGGCGGGAGCTGATGGGGCGGACCCGGAACGAGGCCCGTGCCCTGCATCAGCGGCTGGGCTTGCCGATGCGTGAAGGCCGCCGCGGCAAAGGCGGCAAGGGCAGGGCCTGGGAGACGCCGGCCGATCAGAACTGAGCGACCTCAGGCTTCGTCGAGGGCGGCGACACCGGGAAGCACCTTCCCTTCCAGCAGCTCCAGGCTGGCGCCCCCCCCCGTGGAGATGTGGCTCATCTTTTCGGCCACACCAAACTTCTCCACGGCCGCCACCGAATCCCCGCCTCCAATGATCGTGCAGCAGCCCCTGCCGCTCAGCTCGGCCAGGGTATGGGCGACACCGTTGGTACCGGCGGCGAACTTGTCGAACTCGAACACGCCCATCGGGCCGTTCCAGATCACGGTCTTGCAGTCGGCCAGGGCCTCCTGGAAGGCCTTGAGCGAATCGGGGCCGATGTCGAGGCCCATCCAGCCATCGGGGATCACGTTCACCGAGGTGGTGAGGGTCTTGGCGTCGGGGGAAAAGGCGTCGGCGAGCACCACATCGCTGGGCAGAAGGAGCTGAACCCCCTTGGCCTTGGCCTTGGCCTCCAGCTCGCGGGCCAGCTCAAGCTTGTCCTCTTCCACAAGGCTCTTGCCCACCGCCAGACCGCGGGCCTTGTAGAAGGTGAAGATCATGCCGCCGCCGATCAGCACCTTGTCGCACTTGTCGATCAGGGCTTCGAGCACGCCGATCTTGCTGCTCACTTTGGAGCCGCCCACGATCGCCGCCAGAGGGCGCTTGGGCTCGTCGATGGCCCCCTGCAGGTACTGCAGTTCCTTTTCCATCAGGTGACCGGCCACGTTGGGCCTCAGGAATTCGGTCACCCCTTCGGTGGAGGCATGGGCACGGTGGGCGGCGCCGAAGGCATCGTTGACATACACCTCGGCCAGGGCGGCCAGCTGACGGGCGAAGGCGTCGTCGTTTTTCTCTTCTTCGGCGAAGAAGCGCACGTTCTCCAGGAGCACCACGTCACCGTCCTCCATCGCCGCCACCTTGGCTTCGGCATCGGGGCCGATGCAGCTGTCGGTCTTCACCACCGGTTTGCCCAGCAGCTCGCTCAGGCGGGCGGCCACCGGAGTGAGCCGCATCGCCTCGTTCACCTCGCCCTTGGGCCGGCCGAAGTGGGCGGCCAGGATCACCTTGGCGCCCTTTCCCACCAGGTCGTTGATGGTGGGCAGTGCCGCGCGGATGCGGGTGTCGTCGGTGATGGCACCGCTCTCATCCAGGGGTACGTTGAAGTCGACCCGTACCAGAACGCGCTTGCCTTGCAGATCGGCTACGGACAGGCTGGTCAGGGATCGCTTCGCCATGGGGTCTGGGGAGATCGAGGATGGGAGAGATTAACCCGCAGCCTTCGGCTCACTCCTGGCAGGGCGCTAGGACAAGTGGGGATGGGCTTTCTGCCCGACCCCTGCGCCGTGATGGCGACCACTGGATGGCGAACCCATGTTCAACACCGTTCTTTTCCCGATCGACCAGAGCCGCCAGACCATGGACACCGCGGCGGTGGCCCTGAAGCTGGCCCTGCAGCACGGCAGCCGGCTGGTGGTGCTCTCGGTGGTGGAGCCCGAAGAGGGCGTGATGCACGATGCCGCCGCTGTGGCGAGGCTGCTGGAGCAGGCCCGCGGCCATTTTGAGCAGGCCGGTGTGGCCTGTGAGGTGATCGAGCGGGAAGGTCGGCCTGCCTTCGTGATCGGTGATGTGGCCGATGAGATCGATGCCGACGTGATCGTGATGGGGACCCGCGGCCTGTCCGTCGAGGCCGATCAGCCCAGCACGGCGTCGCGGGTGATCCAGCTGGCCCCCTGCCCTGTTCTGGTGGTGCCCTGATGGAGGGGATCGCCACTCCCGCCGCTGAGGGTCTGAGCCAGTCGGCCCCCGCGATCCAGTGGTACCCGGGGCACATCGCCAAGGCGGAGCGGCAGCTGTTCAGCCAGCTCGACAAGGTGGATCTGGTGATCGAGGTGCGCGATGCCCGGATCCCCAGGGCCACCGGCCACCCGCGCCTGCAGCGCTGGGTGAAGTCCAAGCCACGGCTGCTGGTGATCAACCGTCGCGACATGGTCAACGAGGCGGCCCGCCAGGCCTGGGATCACTGGCTGCGTGCCCGGGGTGAAACCCCCTGGTGGTGCGACGCCAAGGTGGGTACCGGGGTGAAGCAGCTGCAGGAGGCCGCGATCCGTGCCGGGGAGAAGCTCAATGCCCGCCGGGCGGGCCGGGGCATGCGGCCGCGCCCGGTGCGTGCCCTGATGCTCGGCTTTCCCAACGTGGGCAAATCGGCCCTGATCAACCGCCTCGTGCGCCAGAAGGTGGTAGACAGCGCCCGCCGCGCCGGGGTCACCCGCACGCTGCGCTGGGTCCGTCTCGGCCAGGCGCTCGATCTGCTCGATGCCCCCGGCGTGCTGCCACCGCGGCTCGACGACCAGCGCTCCGCCTTGCTACTTGCCCTCTGCGACGACATCGGCCAGGCCGCCTACGACGGTGAGGCTGTGGCGGTGGCCTTTCTGCGCCTGCTCGAGACCCTGCAGATCCACCCGGCGGCCGGCATCTCCTCCAGCGGCGTGCTGGGGCGCTACGGAGTGCCGGTGCCCTCCCCGATCGACGGCTGGAGCTGGCTGGAGTCGGCCGCCGCCCGCCACACCAGCGGTGACACGGCCCGCATGGCCCAGCGCCTGCTTGACGATTTCCGCCGCTCGTTGCTCGGTCCGATCGCTCTGGAGCTGCCCCCTGATCCGGCATGAGCGGCTTCGGGGAAGGCGATGGTGAGCTGCTCACGCTCCATTACCCGAAGCTGCTGCCGATGCGGCTCGACCGCTGGCTGGTGGCCCAGCGGCCGGAGCAGAGCCGGGCACGCATCCAGAAATTCATCGAGGCCGGCTACGTGCGCGTCAATGGCGTCACGGGCCGCGCCAAGACCCCCCTGCGCCACAACGATGAGGTGCAGCTCTGGATGCCGCCGCCCGAGCCGCTGCCTTACCTGCTGCCCCAGCCGATCCCGCTTGATGTGCTCTACGAGGACGCCCATCTGATTGTGATCAACAAGCCGGCTGGCCTCACGGTGCATCCGGCGCCGGGCAACCGTGACGGCACTCTGGTGAACGGCCTGCTGCACCACTGCCCCGATCTGCCTGGGATCGGCGGTGAGATGCGCCCCGGGATCGTGCACCGCCTCGACAAGGACACCACCGGCTGCATCGTGATCGCCAAGAGTCAGCAGGCCCTGGTGCGGCTGCAGGTGCAGATCCAGAAGCGGGTGGCCTCGCGGGAGTACCTGGCGGTGGTGCATGGGGCGCCGGCGACGGAGAGCGGCACGATCGTCGGTGCGATCGGCCGACATCCCGCCGATCGCAAGAAATACGCCGTGGTGGCCGACGAGAAGGGCCGCTTCGCCTGCACCCACTGGACCCTGATCGAGCGCCTTGGCGATCACTCCCTGTTGCGCTTCCGGCTCGACACCGGCAGGACCCATCAGATCCGGGTCCACTGCGCCCACATCGGCCATCCGATCGTGGGCGATGCCACCTACAGCCGCTGCCGCAGGCTGCCGCTGGAGCTGCCCGGCCAGGCCCTGCATGCGGTGGCCCTGGGCCTCGATCATCCGATCAGCGGCGAGCGGCTGAGCTTCGAGGCTCCCCTGCCGGAGCCGTTCGAGAGCCTCCTCCACCTGCTGCGCCGGCGCCGCTGATCCAGTCCACCGCGGCGAACCTCCCCGTCAGCCGGCCCGGCGCAGCTCCTCCTCCGCCTCCTCGCGCATCAGATCGAAGAGGGTGTCGCGCTCGAACAGATCAGCCACGGCGATGGCGGTGAGCACGGCGAAGCCGATCGGCAGCAGCAGGGCGTAATCCTTGCTCAGCTCGAAGCTGAGCAGGATCGCCGTCAGAGGTGTGCGGGTGAGCGCCCCCAGAAAGGCGGCCCCACCGGCGAACAGGAGTGAGGCGGGAGCGTAGTGGACCACCACCAGGCTGAATTCCCTCAGCAGCGTCCCCAGGGAGGCCCCCACCACCAGGGCCGGAGCGAGGATGCCCCCCGGGGCCTCCGCCGCCACCGCCACAGCCGTGCCGATGGCCTGGACCACCAGGGCCAGCAGGGCCAGCACCGGCGTCGTCAGGCCCAGCAGGGCGTCGAAGCCCAGCTTGTCCGGGCTGTCGAAGGAGGAGGGCAGAGCCGCCGCCCCCGCGCCGATCACCAGCCCCACCAGGGGCAGCAGCTGCCAGGGGGGTAACCGCCAGCGCCGGAAGAGGAGCAGCAGGCGCAGCACCCAGCGCTGGTACTGCATGGCCAGAAGTCCGGCCAGCACCCCGAGCAGCAGGAGGAAGGGGATGTCCACCAGGCGGAAGGTGTCGATGCGGCTGGGGTCGACCACGATCGGGGCCAGATTGCGCATCCAGGCCGGCGACGTCGGCGCGGACGAGAGCAGGCGCGTCCAGGCCACCGTGGCGAAGGTGGCGAAGGCGGCGATCGCGTTGACCCGGATGTCCGCCTTCTTGAGTAGTTCCTCGAGGGTGTAGACCAGGCCGCCCAGGGGGGAGTGGAAGATGGCGGCGAGGCCGGCGCCGCTGCCGATGGCCACGGCCGAGCGACGGGTGCTCCCCTTGGCGCCCACCACTCCTGCGGATTCCTTGGCCATGGAGGCGCCGATCTGGATGGAGGGTCCTTCAGGCCCCACCGGCAGGCCACCGCCGATGGCGACGCCGCTGGCCAGCAGCTTCACCAGGGCTACCTTCCATCCCATCGGCACGGGCAGGCCCCGCAGCCAGACCATGACCTGAATGATCCCCGAGCCCTTGGCGCCGGGTTCGACGCCGCTGATCAGCGCACCGGCCAGGCCGCCCCCGAGTGCCCCCATCAGTGGCAGCACCAGCAGGCGTGGCAGGTGGGAGGCCAGCTGCAGCCGCAGGCCGTTCACCGCCTCGATCTCGAGGGCATAGACCCAGATCGCCACCCCGACCCCCAGGCCGATGGCGTTCACCAGCAGGAACAGCATCAGCAGCCGGCGGAGCCTGACGAGCCGCTGGTTGGGACTCACCCCCACCGTCAGGCCACCGCAGGTAGGCGCGGGCAGGCCTCCACCAGCTGGCGCGTGATCGCCGCCCGCGGTTGCTCGAGCATCGGCCCGGCTGGCCCCTCCTCAACGATGCGGCCCCCGTCGAGCACGATCAGCCGCTGGCAGAAGCCGCTGGCCACCGCCAGGTCGTGGGTCACGAAGATCAGGCCCAGGCCCAGGCGCCCCTGCAGCTCCCGCAGCAGGGCCAGCACCTCGGCCTGCACTTCGGCATCGAGCATGCTCACGCTCTCGTCGCAGAGCAGCACCTTCGGCTCCAGCACCAGGGCGCGGGCGATCGCCACCCGCTGCTGCTGGCCCCCGGAGAGCTGGCGGGGCAGGCGGTTCTCGAACAGCTCCGGCGGCTCCAGCCCCACCGTGGTCAGCCATTCCCTCGCCCTGGCGCGGGCCCCGGAGCGGCCGGCCAGCCCATGGATCAGCAGCGGATCCGCCACTGCTTCCCCCACCGTCATGGTCGGATTGAGGCAAGCCAGCGGATCCTGGAACACCATCTGCAGGCGACGGCGAGCCCTGGCCAGCTCAGCCCCGCCCATCCTGAGCAGATCGCGTCCCTCCAGGCTGACGCGGCCGCCTCGCACCGGGGTGAGACCCATCAGGGCCCTGCAGAGGGTGCTCTTGCCGCAGCCCGAAGCCCCCACCACTCCGAGGGTTTCGCCGGGGCTGAGGCGAAGGCTCACCCCATCGACGGCCTTCAGCCAGCGCTGCCGCCAGGGGGGTGAGGGCAGGGGATGCCAGCAGCGAAGCTCCTCCAGCTCCAGCAGGGGAGGGGCCACGATCGCAGGGGGGGTGTGGCTGCCTTCACGAGCACGGGCCGCCGCCACCAGCCGTCGGCTGAGCGGTGCCTGGGGGGCTTGCAGCAGCGTGGTGGCCGGGGCCTCCTCCACCACCCGTCCATGGTCGAGAACGGCGATGCGCTGGCACCAGCGGCCTGCCATGGCCAGGTCGTGGCTGATCAGCAACAGAGCGCTGCCGCTCTCCCGGCAGAGGCCGGTGAGCTCCGCCATCACCTGGCCCGCCACGGCCACATCCAGGCTGGTGGTGGGCTCATCCGCGATCACCAGCGCCGGCTCCAGGGCCATGGCCAGGGCAATCGCCAGCCGCTGGCGCATGCCGCCGCTGAATTCATGGGGATAGCTGCCATAGCGATCCGGGCTGATGCCCACCCGCTCCAGCAGTTGCTGGGCCCGTTGCCGCACCCGGGCCCGATCCCAGTCGGGGCGGTGGGCCGAGAGGGTGTCGTCGAGATGCTCGCCGATGCGCAGGAGTGGGTTCAGCCGTGTCATCGGGTCCTGAAACACCAGCCCCACGGCTTCGCCCCGCAGCTGGCGCAGGGCCGAGCGTTTCAGCCCACGGGGATCCTGCCCCGCCAGCCGCAGGCTGCCAGAGCAGTGGCTGCCGGGGGGCAACAACTGCAGGACAGCCCTCGCCACGGTGCTCTTGCCGCAGCCCGACGGTCCCACCAGGGCGAGGGTGTCGCCCGAGCCGAGCCGAAGGTTCAGGCCATCGAGCGTGGGGGCGCCAGGGCTGGCGGGGTAACGCACGCTCAGGTCGTTGATCTCCAGAACCGGCTCGGCGGCACGCATGTCGACCATGGGACGCGGCGGTTCGTGACAAGCGGACACAGCATGGGTGGGCAGGTCCTCACGCACGTGGCTTTGTTGCGTGATCTGCATACGATGGATGCAGAAGCGTCTGGTGATGCTCGATACCGCCGTTGGAATCAGAGACAACGTTGCGGGCGAGAGCCTGGGCGGCGAGCGAATCGGCCTGCACGGTGCCCGTCCCGCTGGAGCGATCGCCGATCCCCGGACCCTGAGCGGTGACACCCCGGCCTCCCTTCCCCTGGGGCGACGGCCGATCAGTACCCCTGACGACTACGGGGTGAAGCTTCCCGACTGGCTGCGGCAGTGCATTCTCAACGTCCCCCCCGGCCAGGGCGATGTCTGCCCGACCGATGCGGAATCCCTGCTGGCGGCGGCCTTTGACTTCGCCTTTCAGCTCCACGACGGCCAGGTGCGTGCCACCGGTGAGCCCTACATCATTCACCCGATTGCCGTTGCCGATCTCCTGCGCGACATCGGCGCCAGCGCGGGGGTGATCGCGGCCGGATTCCTCCACGATGTGGCCGAGGACACCGACGTCACCCCCGAGGAGCTTGAGGTTCATTTCGGAGCCGAGGTGCGCGCTCTGGTGGAGGGGGTCACCAAACTTGGCGGGATTCACTTCACCAACCACACCGAAGCCCAGGCGGAAAACCTGCGGCGGATGTTTCTGGCCATGGCCAGCGACATCCGCGTGGTGCTGGTGAAGCTGGCTGATCGGCTGCACAACATGCGCACCCTCGGCGCCCTCAAGCCCGAGAAGCAGCAGCGCATCGCCCGCGAAACCCGTGAGATCTACGCTCCCCTCGCCAACCGGCTCGGCATCGGCCGCTTCAAGTGGGAGCTCGAGGACCTCGCCTTCAAGATTCTCGAGCCCGAGGCCTACGGGGAGATCAAGCAGCAGGTGGCCAGCAAGCGCAGCGACCGTGAGGAGCGCCTCGCCACCACGGTGGGCCTGCTGATGCAACGGCTCGAGGCGGCAGGGCTGCACGACTGCGAAGTGAGCGGACGGCCCAAGCACCTCTATGGCATCTGGAGCAAGATGCAGCTGCAGCAGAAGGCCTTCCACGAAATCTTCGATGTGGCGGCCCTGCGCATCCTGATGCCCAACCTCGAGAGCTGTTATCGCGCTCTTGCGGTGGTTCACGACACCTTCCGCCCCATCCCCGGTCGCTTCAAGGATTACATCGGCCTGCCCAAGCCCAATGGCTACCAGTCGTTGCACACGGCCGTGATCGGCCGTCATCGGCCGATCGAGGTGCAGATCCGCACCACCGAGATGCATCAGGTGGCCGAATACGGCATTGCGGCCCACTGGAAATACAAGGAGGGAGGCTCACCCGCCTCCGCCGGCGCTGCAGAGCGATTCAACTGGCTGCGTCAGCTGGTCGACTGGCAGCAGGACGACGGCGGTGAGGACAGCAGCGATTACCTTGCCTCGATCAAGGAAGACCTCTTTGACGAAGAGGTCTTCGTGTTCACGCCCCAGGGGGATGTGGTGGGGCTGCGCAAAGGATCCACGGCTGTGGATTTCGCTTTCCGCATTCACTCGGAAGTGGGCAATCACTGTCAGGGCGTACGCATCAACGACCGTCTCTGCCCCTTGGCCACGCCGCTGCGCAATGGTGATTTCGTGCAGATCATCACCGCCAAGTCGGCCCATCCGAGCCTCGACTGGCTCAATTTCGTGGCCACCCCCACCGCCCGCAACCGCATCCGGCAGTGGTACAAGCGCAGCCACCGCGAGGAGAACATCCAGCGGGGCACCGCCATGCTCGAGCGGGAACTGGGTCGCGACGGCTTCGATGCCCTGCTGAACGGCGAGGCGATGGTCAAGGTGGCCCGTCGCTGCAATCTGGTGGGCACCGAGGATCTTCTCGCGGCCCTCGGCTTCGGTGGCGTCACCCTGCAGCAGGCGGTCAACCGTCTGCGCGAGGAGGTGCGGCTCACCTCCGAGGCGGCGGCCCCGGTGCTCAGCAACGAGGACCTGGCCCGCACGGTCTCGGATCAGGCGGTGCAGCCCTTGCCCGCCTCTCCCGAGGGGGGTGGCAGTCCGATCCTGGGTCTCGAGGGCCTGGAGTATCGACTGGGGGGCTGTTGTTGTCCTCTCCCCGGCGAGTCAATCGTTGGCAGCGTGGCCCTGGGCAACCACGGCATCACCATTCACCGCCAGGACTGCGTCAATGTGGCGGCCGTGCCGGTGGAGCGTCGCTTGCCGGTGCGCTGGAACCCCGAAGCGGATCTCCAGAGCCGTCGCTACCCGGTGCAGATCCGCATTGAGGTGCTCGATCGTGTCGGTGTACTCAAAGACATCCTCACGCGCCTCTCCGACAGCCGCATCAATGTCAGCGATGCCCGGGTGCGCACGGCCTTCGGCAAACCAGCCCGCATCGACCTCAAGGTGGAGCTCGCCAGCGCCAGCCAGCTGGTCACCACTATGGATCAGATCCGCTCCATGGCCGATGTGCTCGACCTCTGTCGCACCGGCATCGGTTAGGCCCTGCCCCTGCCCAGCGCGGCCGAGCAGGTGGCGACCATCGCAGAACCGCCATCGAAGTCTGGATGGATGGCCTTGGCGCACCGGGTCCATCCGGCTCACGGTTCTCGACGGAAGACCCTGATCGCCCCGGAGGAGAGATCCAGGTCCTGGGTGATCTCCCGCCAGCTGAGCTCGTCGCGGCTCAGGCACTCCAGCAGGAAGGCTTCGCTGTGCCGACCGCCCCGCCCGGTGCGGCTCCAGATCAGGTGCCGGTGGCGCGGGTCGGTGAGCTGGGCGCAGGCCTGCTCCTCGCTGATCGCCAGACCGATCTGATCGGTGGCCCAGGAGCGCCGCATGCCGTAGGGATCCAGGCTCCAGCTGGGGTGCACCCCCACGGTGGAGGACGGTTCATCCAGTTCCCAATGCAGGGAGAAATCCTGGGGGGAGGTGAAGGTGCCCGCCTCCCCCGGCAGGTTTCGCAGCTGCTCGATCAACCGCTGGCGATCCTGTTCCACCGCATCCGGGCCCCTGCTGCCTGCCCCGAGGTCCAGGGTCTCCACCACCAGCAAATTGTTCACCAGGATCAGCGAAAGCACGAGGGCGAAGGCGGCACCCGTTCGCCGCAGTCCGCGGCTGGACGACTGCTCCAGGGCGGCCATGCCGGCGGCCACGATCAACACCACCGGCACGATCGCCATCAGCACATAGTGCCTCCAGTAGTGGGTGGTGCTGAAGGAGAGGATCAACCCCCCCAGAAAAACCAGACTCAGCAGCGGCACGATCAGGCTTCTGCCACGGGCTCCGGCCCGACCTCGACTGGCCAGCCGGGTCAGGCGCAGCACACCCAGCAGTGGGATGACCAGCAGCATCCAGAGCTCCACCCCCGCCACTGACGCCCCCGCCACCCGCGCCAGCAGCTCACCCAGGCTCTGGCTGTCTCCAGGGCGCTGGGCGCTCCACTCCAGCGGCAGAACCACCGCTCCGGCCCAGAGTTTGGCCAGGCCGTCGCTGAGAAACAGGTAGGGGAGCCCCATCAGCAGCGCCCCCAGCCCAGCGCCAGCGGTGACCCAGCCAAGGCCCTCCCAGCGCCGCCGCCAGCTCCAGGACCCCGGCCAGGACAGCAGCGCCAGCGCCACCAGCAGCAGGGGAAGCAGCAGGTTGGGGCGTACGGCCACCGCCAGGAACAGGGTGAACCCCGAGGCCGCCAGTCCGACCCGGCGCGGCTTCGGCACCTGGCGTGCCAGCAGAGCCACGGCCAGCACCAGGAAGGCATTGGCGAACTGGTGCAGATGGCCGGAGAGTCCGCCGAGCATCTTCTGGCTCATGATCACGAACAGAGCGGCGCTGCCGAGCGGCACCAGCGAGCCATCCCGCAGCGGCACCAGGCCACGGCTGGCCAGCTGGCGGATCGCATCGGCCAGCAGCAGGCCGCTGCCGATGTTGAGCAGCAGCGTCAGCACCCGGTGGGCCCGGATCGATCCCAGCCATGCCGAGGGGGCATAGAGCACCTGGATGATCGGCCACTTGGCGTTGAAGCCCTCCTCGTACATCAGTCGACCGTGCAGCAGCCGGCGGCCCAGGTGGAGGTACGTGTCCACATCCAGGTCGTAGTTCCCCGCGGCCGTGGGGGCCTGCCAGAGCCGCAGGACCAGTCCTGCGCCGATCAGCAGCCAGAGCCCGGTGAGGACGATCTCGATCGGCCTGTGAGCGGTTGATCCGGAGGGTGGAATCACGACGTCGGACCTGGTGTCACGCCCCGTTTCTAGGCTGCGCCCAGCCAAGGGCTTCAGGGGTGTCGCACCAGCGTTCGAATCCGCTGCTCGCCTTGCCGTTCTAGCCGTCGCTCGAGGGCCTTGGCCCCGACTACTGGGACGTGGTGGAGGCGGCCCGCTTCCCGCTCACCCGGCTGCGCTTCCGCAACGACGACCTGCTGGTTCAGCTCGGCCTCGATCCTGGCGCCATCTGTGATGGGGATCTGGAGGCCGCCTATGGCCGTTTCGAGGCGCGCACTCCCCTGCTGGCCCTGCGCTACCACGGCTATCAGTTCGGCAGCTACAACCCCTTCCTCGGGGACGGCCGTGGCTTCCTCTACGGCCAGCTGCGCGACTGCAGGGGTGATCTGCAGGACCTGGGCACCAAGGGCTCCGGTACTACCCCCTGGAGCCGGGGTGGGGATGGCCGCCTCACCCTCAAGGGCGGGGTGCGTGAGCTGATCGCCTCCGAAGCCCTGCATCGTCTGGGTTTCTCCACCAGCCGCACCCTCAGCCTGGTGGAGACCGGCGAGGACCTCTGGCGGGGCGACGAACCCTCCCCGACCCGCAGCTCGGTGATGGTGCGCCTGGCCCGCACCCACCTGCGCTTCGGCACCTGTGAACGGCTGCTGCACCGGCGTGAGCCCCAGGCGCTGGAGCGCTTGCTCCGTCACGTGGTGCGGGTCTACTACCCCCACATCTCCGAGGCCCATCCAGTAGGCCCTGGCGGGAACAGCGAACCTGCCCTGCTGGCTTTCTACGGGGAGCTGGTGGAGCGGGTGGCCCAGCTGGCCGCGGAGTGGATGGTCGCCGGCTTCACCCATGGGGTGCTCAACACCGACAACATGTCGCTGGCCGGGGAGAGCTTCGACTACGGCCCCTTCGCCTTCCTCGAGGGCTGGGATCCGGGGTTCACTGCGGCCTACTTCGACCACAGCGGTCTCTATGCCTATGGCCAGCAGCCTCTGATCTGCCACCACAACCTGCGTCTCCTGCAGGAACCGCTGGCGATGCTGCTGCCCAGGGCTGAGCTCGAATCCAGGCTGGAGCGCTTTGCATCTGCCTACGACACCCACTACCACGCCCGCCTGATGCGCAGGCTGGGCTTCGATGCCGTGGCCCTGGCCGCGATCGAGCCGGGGTGCCCCAGGATCCCGAGCAGCTCAGCCCCTTCGTGGCTGGATGCGCTGATCCGCCGCGCCAGGCCTGGCAGGCCTGGCGGGATGCCTGGTGGGAGAGCAGCCAGGCCCTCACGAGCGAACGGCAGGCCACGATCGCCCCCACGTTGCGGCGCTGGACTCTGCCCGAGCCGCCGGTGCGTTCATGCATCGAGCGGATCTGGGCGGATATCGATGAGCACGACAACTGGCAGCCCCTGCATGACTGGTTGGACCGGTGCGGATCCAGCCACAGTGCCGGATCCGGGTGCTCGGCGCTACAGCTTCCTCGCTTGGATTCTGTCTGAATTCGTCTATCGATTTCCTCGCTGGAATGTGCAGCCATGACCTCCGAACAGGCCGCCCAACTGATTGACGACACCCTGGATCTTGTGCACCAACGTCTTCAGGCGCTTGACGCGGTCCAGAAACGTCGGGAGCACAAAGCTCTTGCCGAGGAATTTCGCGAGTGGCGTCAACCCAGTGGCGGTCACATCGACCTGATGCTCTGCCCTGGCTTCGGGGGCGGCTGACGCAGCATCCAGCGCCAGTAGGTGAGCCCCACCACCGAAGCGGAGCTGGCCCCGACGATCGTGGAGCCGAGAATCAGCCGGCTCGTGAATGACCAGCCCAGCTCCCAGAATCCATGCTGTTTCAGGATGGCCATGCTGGGCCATCCATGGCCCGGACCCAGCAGCCAGGTGCCCAGCTGGTAGTTGAACCAGAACAGCGGCACATACGTGAAGGGGTTGCTGATCCAGGTGCCGGCGGCTGCCAGCAGGTGATTGCCCCTCACCAGGCTGGCCAGCGCCACCCCCAGAAGGGTCTGCAACCCGAAGAAGGGGAAGCAGCCGCAGAACACCCCGGCGGCCAGTCCCCGCGCCCGCTGAGCGGGGCTGCCCTCCTGCTCCCAAAGCCAGCGGATCCAGTGGCGGACCCTGGTCAGGGCCGCTGAACACCAACGCCGCCACCGAGACTGGCGGGGACCCTGGCCGTTGGGCTGCTTGGACTCGGACGACACCATTGCTGCGATCGCGACGGCGCTGGCGCCCGGAGAGGGAAGTGTGGCGATCGTAAGAATGTCCGGCCCCCAGGCGGAGGCGATCGGCCGGAGCCTGTTCGTGGCCCCCGGGGATCAGCCCTGGGCGAGCCACCGCGTGCTTTACGGCCATGTGCGGGATCTCTCCAGTGGCGAGCGGTTGGATGAGGCCCTTCTGCTGCTGATGAAGGCTCCCCGCAGCTTCACCCGGGAGGACGTGGTGGAGTTCCACTGCCACGGCGGTCTTGTCGCTGTGGCGCGGGTGCTGGAGCTGGTGCTCCGCTGTGGCGCACGTCTGGCGCGGCCTGGGGAATTCAGCCAGCGAGCATTCCTCAATGGCCGTCTCGATCTCACCCGTGCTGAGGCGATCAGTGATCTGATCACGGCCCGCAGCCGACGGGCGGCCCAGCTGGCGGTGGCGGGTCTCGATGGCGGCGTGCAGCGACGGATCAGCGCTCTGCGCGAACGCCTGCTCGATCAGCTGGCGGAGCTGGAGGCCCGGGTCGATTTCGAGGAGGACCTGCCTCCTCTCGACCCAGAGGCCCTGGTGGCGCAACTGGAGGCGGTGCGTGGGGATCTCAGACAGCTGGTGGCCGAGGCCAGCGAGGGCCAGCTGTTGCGCGAGGGCCTGAGGGTGGCGATCGTCGGCCGCCCCAACGTGGGGAAATCCAGTCTGCTCAATGCACTCAGCCGTCGGGAGCGAGCCATCGTGACCGAGTTGCCGGGCACCACCCGCGATCTGGTGGAGAGCGAGTTGGTGCTGCAGGGGGTGCCGCTCACCCTGCTCGACACCGCCGGCATCCGTGCCACCGACGATCCGGTGGAGCGCCAGGGCATCGCGCGCAGCCGCCAGGCCCTGGCATCCGCCGACGCGGTGCTGCTGCTGGTGGACCTGAGTGAGGGCTGGACCGCGGCCGACGCCGATCTCTCCGCCCAGCTGCCTGCCGGGGTGCCCGCCCTTGTGGTGGGCAACAAGACCGATTGCGCCGCAGGCCCTCCCCCGGCCCCAGTGGATGTGGGGATCAGCGCCCTCACCGGCAGTGGCCTCGAGGACCTGGCGGCGGCGCTGCTCTCCCGCTGCGGCCTCAGCCTGGGCCCAGGGCTTCAGGTGGCCCTCAACGCCCGTCAGCGGGATCTGGCGGCGGCTGCCGCCACCAGCCTGGGTGGCTCCCTGGAGGCGGCCGCCACAGGGTTGCCCTGGGATTTCTGGACGATCGACCTGCGCCAGGCGGTGCGCAGCCTGGGTGAAATCACCGGTGAAGAGGTGAGCGAAGCGGTGCTCGATCGGGTCTTCTCCCGTTTCTGCATCGGCAAGTGAGGCCTCCTCGCCCGGCAGGATGATGGACCCACCCGTCGACGTTGTTGTTGGCCATTCCTGAGCGTGTCCTCGCGGCCGCCTCCCTGCTCAGCCAGCCTCGTCTGGAGCCACTGCTGCGCTCCTGGCTGGCTGAAGACATCGGTCGCGGGGACCTCAGCGCCGCCGCGCTTGTGGGCCGCACCGGATCGGCGGGCTGGACGACCCGGCGTGCGGGGATCTTCTGCGGCGGCCTGCTGGTGGAACCGCTGTTCCGCTTGCTCGATGCCTCGGTGCAGGTGAGCCTGTTGGTGGCCGACGGGGAGGCGGTGGAGCCCGGTCAGCGGCTGCTGGAGCTGTCGGGTCCGGCAACGGCCCTGGTGGCCGGTGAGCGTACGGCCCTCAACCTGGCCATGCGCCTCTCGGGCATCGCCACCGCCACCGCGGCGCTGGTGGCGGAGCTGAGCGGAACTGGGGTGGGGCTGGCTGACACCCGCAAGACCACCCCGGGGCTGCGGCTGCTGGAGAAATATGCCGTGCGCTGTGGCGGCGGCATCAATCACCGCTGCGGCCTCGATGATGCTGCGATGCTCAAGGAAAACCACCTGGCCTGGGCTGGCGGGGTGGCCGACGCCGTGGCCGCGGTGCGTGCGGCTGGCCCCTGGCCGGCCCGGGTGATCGTGGAGGCGGAACGGGCAGACGAGGCGGTTCGGGCGATTGGCGCCGGGGCCGATGGGGTGCTGCTTGATGGCTTCACGCCCGAGGCCCTGCTGACGCTGGTGCCGCAGCTGCGCCGGCAAGCGGAGGAACGGGGCACCCGGGTGGTTCTGGAGGCTTCCGGCGTGGATCCCGATCGCCTGCGCGCCTACGCCGCCACGGGGATCGATCTGATTTCCACCAGTGCCCCGATCACCCGCAGTACCTGGCTGGATCTGAGCATGCGCTACGAGGCCCTGCCGGCCTGAGGGCCCTCGGGCGGCTGGCGCGCCGCCAGGGTGCGGAACCAGCGGATGTACTGCCTCGGCCCCCCAGCCATGGTCGTGTCGATCCTCAGGGGATCCTCGGGATCACTGAGACCGGCCAGGCGGCCATCGGCCAGAGAAGGGCGATCCACTTCGCCGCCGCTGCTGTCCACCAGAACCACCCGGTTGGCGGTGCCGAAGCTCTCCCCCAGCTCCTGCAGCAGTGTGAGGAAGCCCCGGTCGCTTCCGCCCCGCAGCCAGCCTCCGCCCATCCCCGCCGGCTGTGAGGTGATCGTGTCGCCCACCCCCACCAGCCGCGGCATCTGGGTTGGATCGATGTGGCTTCGGCACAGCTCCAGCAGGCCGGCATGGTCGTGGGGGGCGTTGCGCACATGGAACTCCCCGCCCAGGGGTGCCGTGCCCGTGCGGCGCTGGATGAATTGATTGAGCAGCACCAGCAGGCCCACCTCCTTGAGGGCGCCGCGCAGCATCAGCTGGAAATCCGTGGTGCCGCTGCCGTCCGGATCCGCAGGCTTCAGACGTTCCCGGCCGTCCACGCGGCCCAGGTTGGGGGCCAGATGCACAAAGAACGACTCTCCCAGCCCGGCTGACGCTGCCTGCTCAAGCAGGGACTCCATCAGCTCCAGGGCCAGCGCCTGCAGATCCTGCTGCCGGCCCACCTCGCCGCCGATCGCCGCCAGCAGGGGATTGAGGTTGAGGCTTGGCGAGAGGGGGTTGTCGAGCACGGCCGCCGCGATCAGCTCAGTCCTGTGCTCCTGGGCTGGCGGTGGCAGCAGGGGGGGCAGTCGCTCCTCCAGCGCGGCGTGCAGCCATGCCGGAACCGCGGCCAGAAAGCGAAGCTCCGCCTGGCTCACCCCCGGGTGCGTCACCCGGCCATGGGGGCTCTGCAGCTGCACGCCGCCGGCGCCCAGCCCCGGCAGGTACAGCCCCTCGGCGGCTGGGTCCGCCACGCCGGCCAGGGCCTGCTCCACCAGCCGGTTCACCCCACGGCTGCCGTCATGCTCGCCGTTGGTGAGTACCGCAAACCGTCCCTCCAGCTGCCGCGCGGCCCTCAGGTAGTCGGGATCCAGCAGGCGCCGGCGCGGATCGTGGACCAGCTCCATGCAGACCCCATCGAGGTCCTGCACGAGCAGCCACGGGGTGCCTCCGCTGAGCTCCTCCAGCAGCCCATCGGGGCTCAGCCAGGCCTGGGCCGGGGATCGTGGTTGGGCGTTCATGCTGAGGGTTCGGAGAGGATCAACGCCGAGTGCCCGGCCAGAGAGGCCGTGGTTTCAGCGACGGTCGGGGCGCTTGCCCAGAGCGGCGTTCCTTGGACGGGCGGGGCCAGGGGCAGCGACGCCTCACCGCGGTTGATCGCCACCCAGACACGCTCAAGACCCTCGCCGCGCCGCAGCAGCAGCAGGTCGTCATGGGGGCTCTCGAGGAGCTGGAGGGTGGCCGAGCGCAGCGCCGGCAGGCGCCTGCGCAGGGCGGCCAGCTCCCGCAACCAGTCCGCCAGGGCGCCCCCGGGGCTGTCCCAGGGGTAAGCCTCCCGGCAGCCGGGCTCCCGCCCCCCGTCGAGGCCCATCTCGGTGCCGTAGTACACGCAGGGGGCTCCCGGCAGCAGGAAGAGGAACAGCAGGCAGAGACGCAGGGCGTCCCTGTCGCCACCGAGGACATGCAGGGCCCGGGGGGTGTCGTGGCTGTCGAGCAGGTTGAGCATGCAGCGGTTTACCGCTGGTGCATGGCGGCCGAGCAGCTCGTTAAGGCGTTGCTCGAAGCCGGCCCGATCCAGGGGCTGGTAAGGGGGCTCGGCCAGAGGTGGCAGCTTCAGGTCGTCGCGCACGCTGGTGGCGCCGAAATAGCCGTGGATGCTCCAGGCCAGGGGGTAGTTCATCACCCCGTCGAATTGATCGCCCCCCAGCCAGGGTCTGGCATCGCCCCAGATCTCCCCCACGATCCAGGCCTCCGGGTTCTCAGCCCGCACGGTCTGGCGGAACGCTTCCCAGAACTCGGCCGGCACTTCATCGGGGACATCCAGCCGCCAGCCATCGGCACCGGCGGCGATCCAGGTGCGGGCGACCTCCAGCAGGTGTTGGCGCACCGGCGGATGGTCGTGGCGGAATTTCGGCAGGGCCGGATCATTCCACCAACAGCGATAGCCGCAGCTCTGCCCCGCCGTCGGATAGGGGTTCAGCGGCCACTGCTCGACGTGGAACCAGTGGCGGTAAGGAGACGCCTCCCCGTTTTCCAGCAGATGGTGAAAAGCCCAGAAACCCCGGCCACAATGGTTGAACACCCCATCGAGGATCAGCCGCATGCCGCGCTGGTGGACGGCCTCGATCAGGGCTTTCAGGGCATCGTTGCCACCCAGCAGGGGATCCACCTGCAGGTAGTCATAGGCGTGGTAGCGGTGATTGGCGGCTGAGGCGAACACCGGATTCAGCGACAGGCAGGTGATCCCCAGGTCCTGGAGGTGGTCGAGGGCCTCGATCACCCCGTAGAGATCGCCCCCCTGGAACCCCTGCAGGGCCGGATCGCTGCCCCAGGGCATCAGCGCAAGCCTGTCCTGGGCCGCCACCTGCCCACTGCGGCGGAAGCGATCGGGAAAGATCTGATACACCACCGCATCGGCCACCCAGGCCGGGGCTGAGGCTGCTGCCGTTGCAAATCCCATCGCTTGCGCTTGGCGTGCCTCATCCAGCGCTAGCACATGCAAAAGCGGTTGTTCCATGCTCTCTCCCCTGTTGTTGAGCATCGATCAGGGCACCACCAGCTCCCGCGCCGCCATCCATGACCTCGCAGGCCACCGGTTGCTGAGCCGGTCCGTGCCGCTGGAGAGTCACTACCCGGCCAATGGCTGGGTGGAGCAGTCGGCCGAGGCCATCTGGCACAGCCAGCTGCAGGCCCTCCTTCAGCTCGAGCAGGCCCTGAGCCCCGAGCAGCGCCGGGCGGTGGCGGCCTGCGGCATCACCAACCAGCGTGAAACCACCGTGCTCTGGCGGCGCGGAAGCGGTGAGCCGCTGGCACCGGCGATCGTGTGGCAGGACGGTCGCACCGCCGCTCTCTGCGAGGAGTGGAAGCGGGCCGGGCTGGAGCCTTTGTTGCGGGCCCGCACCGGATTGCTGGTGGATCCCTACTTCAGCGCCAGCAAGATCGCCTGGCTGCTGCGGGAGGTGCCCGCCGTGGCCGCGGCGGCGGCCGATGGTCAGCTCTGCTTCGGCACGGTCGACAGCTGGTTGCTGCAGAAGCTCAGTGCGGGGGCGCGCCATGCCACCGAGTGCAGCAATGCCAGCCGCACGCTGCTGATGGACCTGGAGAAGCTGTGCTGGGACCCTGACCTGAGCGCTGCCCTGGGCGTGCCGCCCTCGGCGTTGCCGGAGCTGCTGCCCAGTTGCGGCGCCTTCGGCACCATCGCGGACGGCTTGCCTTTTGCGGGCGTTCCGATCACCGCCATGCTGGGGGACCAGCAGGCGGCCACCCTCGGCCAGGGCTGCCTGGCTGCCGGTGAAGGCAAGTGCACCTACGGCACCGGAGCCTTCCTGGTGATCAACACCGGGGCCACGATTCACCGCTCCAGCGCGGGCCTGCTGAGCACGGTGGGCTGGAGCGATGCCGCCGGCCGGCCCACTTACTGCCTGGAGGGGAGTCTGTTCAACGCCGGCACCGCGATCCAGTGGCTGCGCGATGGCCTCGGGCTGATCGAGCGCTCCGACCAGGTGAACGAGCTGGCGGCGCGCTGCGACAGCAGTGGGGGCGTGATGCTGGTTCCCGCCTTCACAGGCTGGGGTACGCCCCACTGGGACCCCACGGCCCGGGGCCTGCTGATCGGTCTCACGCGCGACAGCGGGCCGGCCCAGATCGCCCGCGCGGCCCTGGAGGGGATCGCCCTGGCGGTGGCCACCCTTGTGGAGCTGGCGGAGGAGGCCCGCGGCCAGCCCCTGCTGGAGCTGGCGGCCGATGGAGGCGCTGCGGCCGCTGACCTCCTGCTGCAGGCTCAGGCCGATGCCACGGGGTTGCCGGTGCTGCGCCGTGCCGATCTGGAGAGCACCAGCCGCGGGGTGGCTCTGCTGGCGGGTGTCCAGGCAGGTGTGCTGCCCGATCTCTCCAGCTGGTCGGGGCTGGTTGACGAGCCGGCGCCCCAGCGTTTCTCGCCTCGAATCGACGGGCCGTCGCGGCAGCGTTGGCGGGCCCGATGGCGCTCGGCGGTGGAGCGCAGCCTGCACTGGCATGCTCAGACCGCCAGTGTGGGCGCAGCTGAGTCGACCTAATGAGCGTGGATCTGCTCGTGATCGGCGCCGGAGCCACCGGCGCCAGCATTGCCATGGAAGCGGCCCGGCGGGGCCTGAGCGTGGCCCTGGTGGAGGCCGGCGACATCGCCATCGGCACCAGCAGCCGCAGCACCAAGCTCCTGCATGGAGGGGTTCGCTACCTGGAGCTGGCCTTCCGCCGGCTCGACTGGCGTCAGCTCCAGCTGGTGCGCGAAGCCCTCGCTGAGCGGGGCCACTGGCTGGAGGCCGTGCCGTTCCTGGCGCGGCGGCTGGAGTTGTTGCTCCCCAGTGATGGTCTGCTTCAGCAGGCCTACTACGGCCTCGGCCTGGCGGTCTACGACCGGTTGGCGGGGCGGGCCGGCATCGGCTCCAGCCGCTGGCTGGGCCGCGAGGCGGTTCAGGAGCTGTTGCCGGAGCTGTCCGCCGGCCACGTCGGTGTGGCCTATGGCGATGGCCAGTTCGATGACGCGCGACTGAACCTGCTGATGGTGCGGACCGCCGCCCACCTGGGGGCCGAGGTCTTCACGCGGACGGAAGTGGTGGAGCTGCTGCGCCAGGGTGATCGGCTCAGCGGCGCCGTGCTTCACGACCAGGCCACAGGCCAGCGGCGCCGGCTGGAGGCCCGGGTGGTGCTCAATGCCACGGGGATCGGGGCCGATCGGATCCGTCAGTTGGCCCAGCCCGACCTGCCGCCCTCCCTGCAGGTGAGCCGCGGGGTGCACCTGGTGCTGGCCGCCGACCTCTGCCCCGGGGGGACGGGGTTGCTGATCCCCTCCACCGACGACGGCCGGGTGCTGTTCGTGCTGCCGTTTTATGGCCGCACCCTGGTGGGCACCACGGACACCCCCTGTGGCTCCGCCGAGGCCGAGCGCCCCAGCGAGGCCGAGGAGCATTACCTGCTTGACCATGTGCGCCGCTGGTTCCCGGGCCATGGGGAACCGGTGGTGAGCAGCCGCTGGGCCGGTGGTCGCCCCCTGCTCTTGCCCACGGGGGAGGAGGATTCCGCCAGTGGCGGGACGGCCACGGTGGTGCGTGAGCACCGGGTGGAGACACTCCCCTGCGGTCTGATCAGCGTGATGGGCGGCAAGTGGACCACCTGCCGCCCGATGGCCTTCGACGGGCTCCAGGCCGTGGCTCAGCAGCTGGGTGTACCCCTGCCAGTTCCTTCAGAGCAGGCCGCTGCCGTGGCGATCCATGGGGCGGCCGGCAGTGGCGCGGCCACCCTGGCCGGCCTCAGCCGACTGCGGGCCGAGCTGCCCCAGCGCCTGCCCTGCGGGGAGACGGCGTTGCTGGAGCACCTGCTGATGGGTCACGGCCTGGAAACCGAGGCGGTGCTGGCCTGTGCCGCCGGCCCGCATGACCTCGAACCCCTCAGCCCGGTGATCCCGCTCACTGCCGCGGAGGTGCGCCATGCGGTGCGCCACGAGTGGGCACGGACGGCCGATGATCTGCTGGCCCGGCGTTGCCGCCTGGCGTTCGTGGATCAGGCCGAAGCCGAGCGTTTGCGGCCGCTGGTGGAGGCCCTGCTGGATCAGGAGTTGTCCTCACTGAGGTCCTCGCCCACCAGCCACCAGAAGAATCCGTAGGCCTGCAGGTAAACGAACCAGGCGTCGCTGGCGGGGGGAAACTCGCAGCCCCAGAGGGTGTCGCGCATGCGGCTGCCATGCCACTGGCCCAGGTCGAGACGGCTTGAGGCTCCCGTGGCCGCCAGGTTCGCCGCCACCACCACGGTCATGCCTTCGCTGCGGCGGGCATAGCAGAGCACGCTGGGATGGGCGCTCTGGAGCAACTCGAAGTTGCCCTGGCGCAGAGCCGGCAGCAGCCTCCGACAGGTGAGCATGCGGTGGTGCCAGTTCAGCAGGGAGCCCGACAGCTGCTGTTGCACCTCCACATTCACGACCCGGTAGTCGTAGCCGGGGGAGGTGATCGGCGGCAGCACCAGCAGGGGGTCGGGGGCAGTGGAGAAGCCGCCGTTGCGTTCGCGGGTCCAGGCCATCGGCGTGCGGTTGGCATCCCGGTCCCGCAGGCCTGGCCAGTCGCCCATCCCCAGTTCGTCGCCGTAGTAGAGGCAGGGAATGCCGGGCAGGCTGTACAGCAATCCGTGCAACAGGGTGTTCGGCCGGGGGTCGCCGTTGAGCAGGGGGGCCAGGCGGCGGTTGACGCCCCAGTTCAACCAGTGCTCCCTGGCCTCGGGGAAACCGGTTATCACCGCCTGAACCACCGCGTCTTCCACCAGGTGGCCGTCGCCGAGCCAGAGTTCGTCGTGGTTGCGCAGTGGCAGGGCCCAGCGGCTGCCGGGCACCATCTCCTGGGCGTGCTGCAGGCACTCCTGAAGCTTGTCGCAGCGTCCCTGGGCCACGGCGGCGAACAGGTGTGCGGTGAGGGCGAAATCAAAGGCGGCGTGCAGTTCGTCGTCTGCCAGATAGGGCGCCGACTCCTTCACCGGCTGAATGGCCTCGGCGATCAGCAGCAGGTCGCGTCCGGAGGCATCCACCCGGGCGCGCAGCCGCTTCAGGAAGGCATGGGTTTCGGGCAATCCCTCACAGCGGGTGCCCTCCCGCTCATGCAGGAACGGCACCGCATCCAGGCGAAAGCCGTCGACGCCACGGTCCACCCAGAAATCGACCACCTCCAGCATTGCTTGCTGAACCGCGGGATTGTCGTAGTTGAGGTCGGGCTGGTGATGCAGGAAGCGGTGCAGGTAGTACTGGCCGGCCACCGAATCCCACTGCCAGTTGGAGCTCTCGAAGTGGCGGAACAGCACCTGGGCCTCGGGGTAGCCGCTGTCGTCGTCGCGCCACACGTAGAAGTCACGCTCGCTGCTCCCGGTGGGTGACCAGCGGGCCCGCTGGAACCAGGGATGGAGCACGCTGGTGTGGTTGAGCACCAGGTCGAGCAGAACCCTGATGCCGTGGCCGTGGGCCTCCTCCAGCAGCCGTGCCAGGTCGTCCATGCTGCCCAGATCGGGATGGATGGCCGTGAAATCGGTGATGTCGTAGCCACCGTCCCTCAGGGGAGAGGGGTAGATGGGCGTCAGCCAGATCGCATCCACCCCCAGCCATTGCAGGTAGGGGAGGCGGCTGGTGATTCCCTCCAGATCACCGACTCCATCGCCGTTGGCATCCGCGAACGTGCGCGGCATCAGCTGATAGATCACGCAGCCTCTCCACCAGTGCTCCGTCTCGATCGACATCGGTGGCCACGGCTGGGCTTCGTTTCGGGTCTAGGCCTGGTCGGGATGGTCTGCCAAGGGCCGGAGCCCCTGGTGAGGGCTCAAAGAGCCCGGAGGGTGCCCAGTTGCTGCTCCGCCCAGTGCTGGACCGTGAATTCATCCACGGACAGAGTCATCGAGGCCATCCGGCGCACCTGCTCCTCCTGGGGCATGTCCAGCGCGGCGCTGATGGCCTCATCCATGCTGCGGTGGGAATAGGGGTTGGTGAGAACTGCGTCTTCGAGTTCGACGGAGGCACCGGTGAATTCGGAGAGCACCAGCACGCCGCCCAGGCCCTGGCGGGCTGCCACGTATTCCTTGGCCACCAGGTTGAGGCCGTCCCGAAGCGGGGTGATCCAGCAGACATCGGCCTGGCTGAACCAGCCCATCAGCTCCTCGTAGGAGGTGCGGCGGGTGGAGAGGCGAACCGGCGTCCAGTCGATGCGTCCGAAGCGACCATTGATGCGCCCCACGATCTCTTCCACCGAACGCTGGATGTCTTCGTAGATGCGCATGCCGCTGGCGGCAGCCACGCAACCGAGAAACAGTTCCACGCCACCCTGCCAACGGGGCTGCTGCTCGAGCAGACGCTCGTAGGCCAGCAGCATTTCCTCATTGCCCTTGGTGTAATCGACCCTGGAAGCCGAGAGAATCAACTTGCGCCCCTCGTGCTGCTCCGCGATCTGGCTGGCCATGGCCTGCACCGCCGGAGTATGAACCAGTTCACGGATCAGCTCAGGGGAGGTGCCGACCGGGGAGGCCTGGATGTGAACCCGGCGGTCCGGGTGATCGAGCCAGGGCACCTCGGTGGGTTCAGAGAGTGCGCTGCCATGGAGGCGGAACTTCTTGGCCACGGGCACTGGATCGCCGCCTTTGACCCCGCGCAGATTGATGGCGCTGCGGGCGAAGTTGTTGGCGTAGCGGGGGATGTGGAAACCCACCAGGTCACAGCTGAGCAGGCTGTCGAGGATTTCATCCCGCCATGGAAGGATGCTGAACACATCGCTCGAGGGGAAGGGCGTGTGATGAAAGAAAGCGATCCGGACGTCTTTTCGATGCTTGCGAATCAGGGCGGGGGTGAGCCAGAGGTTGTAATCGTGGATCCAGATGGTGGCGCCATGGGCTGCTTCTTCACAGGCGGCACGGGCAAAGGAACGGTTCACCTCCTCGAAGGTGGCCCAGTCGGAATTGTCGACGCTGAACAGTCCAGGGAAGCTGTGCAGGATCGGCCAGAACGATTCCTTGGAGGTGACGTGGTAGAAGCTTGAGATCTGCTCCGGCGTGAGGGGAAGCCGCCGCAGGGTGAAGGGACTGGGGGAAGTGAGGCTCAGCCGTTCGTCGGGGGTGTGGAAAGCGCTGGCATCTTCACGCCAGGAGATCCATGTGCCGGATCGTTCCTCCTGAAAGAGATTGCGCAGGGTTGGAATGACCCCATTCGGGCTTTTCTGGTCCACCCACTTGCGATTGCCGTCGGCGTCGATCTTTTCTTCGTAGGGAGATCTGTGGTAAACAAGGACAAATTTGCTCTCGCCGATCTTGGTCGGAGCTGCGTCAGGCGAGGCCTGTGGCGTTATTTCTTTAGATGTATTGGCCTGCAATGTTGACTCTGTTGTGGATTGATCGGGAGGATGTTGGTCTCTTTGTTGGAGTTGTTGCGTCACGAATTCTTCACCCTCGCATTTGAAACCATTCTATACGCTTGAACGCCTGAGCGCTCCATCGCAGCCTGTCGCCTGCTCTGATCCCTGTGCTGCACTGGTCTCGCTCAGGGCCTCTCCTGGTGACGTGGGCTTCTGTCGGGTGCCTCCGGCAACCAGGGCACTGGTCAAATCCACCCGACGTGGCCAGATTGGAGCTGGTCTGCCTGGCGAGCTCCCGTGCTGAGCCTGTTTCGTTCCCGCTTCGCTCGCTGGCTGCTGCCAGGAGGGGTGGCCCTGCTGGCGGGGCTGCTGCCAGCTGCCGGCGCTCGTGCGGAAGGTGTCATTGATCGGGTTGCCCGCAGTGGTGAATTGGTGCTGGTGGGAGATCCAGATCAGGCACCGATGCTTTCCCTCGACGACCAGGGGCAGCCGGTGGGCTATGGGATGGAGGTGGCCAAGAGGATTGCAGCCGAGCTGGCCATGGCCGTGGGCCGGCCGGTGCGGCTCCGCTTCGATGCGGTGGCTGACCCGGCCGAACTGGGCCAGCGTCTCGTCGGTGGCCAGGCAGATCTGGCCTGTGGCGTGCCCTTCACCTGGGAGCGGGACATCACGCTCGACTATTCACTGCCGTTCGGTCTCTCCGGTCTGCGGCTGCTGGCGCCCGCTGGCCGTCTGGATGGATCGCCCCAGGCGCTGGCGGGTCAGCGCATCGGTGTGGTCGCCAACTCCCTGGCGGAAACGGAACTGCGGGGCATCCAGCCGGCCGCCCGGCCCGTGGGTTTCAGGGATCTCTCCCAGGCTGTGGAGGCCCTTCGCGCTGGCTCGGTGGATGGGGTGATCGGTGACAGCACCCTCCTGGCCGGCCTGGGCGCCGGCGGGAAGGGCGCAGCTCTGGTTCAGACCCCCTCTGAGCCCTACGAGCGCTATGCCGTGGCCTGCCTGGTGCCAGAGAACGACTCCGCCTTCCGCAACCTGGTGAACCTGGCGATCGCACGCTTGCTGCAGGGATACCTCGACGGCCAGTCCGAGGCGGTGACCGCCATCGATCGCTGGGTGGGACCCGGCAGTGCCCTCAACCGCTCCCCTGAGCAGATCCGCAACTATTTCGAGGCGGTGCTGCTCGGGGTGGAGGCCCTGCGCCCGCTGCCAGCCCAGGCGGGTGCGCCCCCCACCAGGCCCACGGCTCCCTGATGCCTTGAGGCAGCCCACTCCGGCGCGTCGTTGTCTCTCCATACCCCGCTTCCACCCCTGCTCCGATGGCCTTCTTTACCCGCTCCAGGCTTTTCGGCATCCTTTTGTTGGCTGCCTCCTTGCCCCTTGATCCTGGGGTGGCCCGAGCCCTTGCGGCTTCGGGCTCAGCAACCTCAGCCGGTGATCAGCCCCGCCAGTCCGATGCCATCGAGGGGCGCCTGCGCCGCATCGCTGCCGCCATTCGGGAACACGACGACGCGGAAGTCGCGGGGAATGGGGCCAGTGCTGACGGCAGGCTGGCGCGGGTGTTTCTCAACGGGCCAAGGGTCGGTTGGGGGAATGGTGGATTCCGCAACGGTGGCTTCTACAACGGTGGATTCCGCAACGGCGGCTTCTTCAACGGTGGCTTCCGCAACGGTGGATTCCGCAATGGTGGTTTCCGCAACGGCGGCTGGCGCAACTACTGGTGACCTGCGCGCCCGCCACGGCCAAGGCCGGCCCGCTGCGGCTGCTGGTGGTGCAGCCCACCCCCTTCTGCAACCTCGACTGCGACTACTGCTATCTGCCCAGCCGCGACGACCGCGCCCGGCTGCCACTGGAGATCCTGGACGCGGCCCTGGAGCGGGTGCTGGAGAGTCCGTTCCTGGAGGGCGGCTTTACCCTCCTCTGGCATGCGGGCGAGCCACTCACCATGCCGATCGCCTTCTACGACGAGGCCTCCAAGCGAATCCGTCTGGCCCTGGAGCGTCACGAACTGCCTCCGTCCACGATCGTGCAGTCGCTGCAGACCAATGCGGTGGTGATCGACGACGCCTGGTGCGACTGCTTCGAGCGCAACGGCATCCACGTGGGCGTGAGCATGGATGGACCGGCCTTCCTGCACGACGCCCACCGCCGCACCCGCACGGGCCTGCCCACCCATGGGGCCGTGATGCGCGGCATTTCCGCCCTGCAGCGCCGCGGCATCCCCTTCCAGGTGATCTGCGTGCTCACCGCCGACGCCCTTGATCAGGCCGACGCCCTCTACGACTTCTTCACCGGTGCCGGCATCGCCGACGTGGCCTTCAACATGGAGGAAACCGAGGGGGTGAATCTTCGCTCCACGCTCGAGCGTCCCGATGGCGAGCGCCGCTACACCGCGTTTCTGGACCGTTTCTGGCAGCGGACCCGCGCTGAGCCCGGACGGCTGCACCTGCGCGAGTTCGATGGCATCACCAGCCTGGCCTGTGGCGAGGGCCGGATGGAGAGCACCGACATGAACACCCCCTTCGCGATCGTGAACGTGGATGCACGCGGCAACTTCTCCAGCTTCGATCCGGAATTGCTGGCGGTGGCTACTGCCGACTACGGCGATTTCATCTTCGGCAACGTGCTGCAGGGCAGCCTGGAAGCGTCGATGGACACCGACAAGTTCCAGAAGGTGTGGCGTGGGATCGCCTCCGGCGTGGATCTCTGCCGCCACGACTGCGCCTACTTCGGCCTCTGCGGTGGCGGTGCCGCCAGCAACAAGTACTGGGAGCACGGCAGCTTCGATTGCAGCGTCACCCAGGCCTGCCGTTACCGCATCCAGCTGGTGGCCGACGTGGTGCTCGCGGGCATGGAGCGGGAGCTGGGGCTGAGTCCCCAGAGAGGACCCAGCGGCTGAGCGCCGACCCCCACGGGGGATGATCGGAGCTGAACCTGTCCCCTCCCCGCGGCACGCCGGCCGCACCCGCCACCCATGCTTCGCATCGCCCACGCCCTCGACGCCCAGCTGCGCGCGGCCCTGGAGCGGGCCTTTCCACAGCACGTGGCCGCTGCGCTTGAGGCCGGTGCCCCGCTTGATCCCCAGCTGGCGCCGGCCAGCCAGCCGGAGTTCGGAGATTTCCAGGCCAATGGTGCTCTCTCCCTGGCCCGTCGCCTGAAGCAGCCCCCCCGGGCCATTGCCGGTGCGATCGCGGAGCAGCTGGCCGCCGATCCGGCCTTCACGGCGCTCTGCGAACCCGCTCAGATCGCGGGCCCAGGCTTCATCAACCTCACCCTGCGGCCCGGGCGGCTGGCGGAGGAGCTGCGCTCCCGTCTGGGAGATGCACGCCTGGGGGTGCCGCCGGTGACGACCCTGACCCCGGCGGTCATCGATTTCTCCAGCCCCAACATCGCCAAGGAGATGCACGTGGGGCACCTGCGCTCCACCATCATTGGCGACGCCCTGGCTCGGGTGCTGGAGTTCCGCGGCCATCCGGTGCTGCGCCTCAACCATGTGGGCGACTGGGGCACTCAGTTCGGCATGCTGATCACCCACCTCAAGCAGGTGGCTCCTGAGGCGCTCACCACCGCCGATGCGGTGGATCTGGGCGATCTGGTGGCCTTCTACCGCCAGGCCAAGGCACGCTTCGATGCCGATGAAGCCTTCCAGGCCACCTCTCGCGAGGAGGTGGTGAAGCTGCAGAGCGGCGATCCGGTGACTCGCAGGGCCTGGCAACTGCTGTGTGAGCAGTCGCGGCGTGAATTCCAGCAGATCTACGACCGCCTCGACATCCGCCTGAGCGAGCGGGGCGAGTCGTTCTACAACCCCTATCTGGAGTCGGTGGTGGCTGATCTGGAGGCCTGTGGGCTGCTGGTCAGCGATGCCGGGGCCCAGTGCGTGTTCCTTGAGGGGGTGAGCGGCAAGGACGGCAAGCCGCTGCCGCTGATCGTGCGCAAGAGCGACGGCGGCTTCAACTACGCCACCACTGATCTGGCGGCCCTGCGTTATCGCTTTGCGGCGCCGCCCGAGGGGGATGGCGCCCGCCGGCTGATCTACGTGACTGATGCGGGTCAGGCCAGCCACTTCGCCGCCGTGTTCCAGGTGGCGCGCCGTGCCGGCTGGGTGCCCGAGGGCGGGAGGCTGGAGCACGTGCCTTTCGGTCTGGTGCAGGGGGACGACGGCAAGAAGCTCAAGACCCGCTCCGGCGACACGGTGCGCCTCAAAGATTTGCTGGAAGAAGCGGTGGAGCGCGCCGAGGCGGATCTGCGCCGCCGCCTGGCGGAGGAGGAGCGCCAGGAGGAGGAGGCGTTCATCACCCATGTGGCCACCACCGTGGGTCTGGCGGCGGTGAAGTACGCCGACCTGAGCACCAATCGGAACACCAACTACCAGTTCAGCTTCGATCGCATGCTCGCCCTGAGCGGCAACACGGCCCCCTATCTGCTCTATGCCCTGGTGCGGATCGCCGGCATCGCCCGCAGGGGGGGCGTGGGTGCCGGTGAAGGGGATGAGGCTGGGGTTTTCCCTGATCCCCTTGTGTTCAGCGAACCTCAGGAATGGGCCCTGGCGCGTCAGCTGCTGGCGCTGGATACGGTGATTGCCGAGGTGGAGGAGGAATTGCTGCCCAATCGGCTCTGTTCCTACCTCTTCGAGCTCTCCCAGGTGTTCAACCGCTTCTACGACCAGGTGCCGGTGCTCAAGGCTGATGAACCGGCCCGGGGCTCGCGCCTGGCCCTTTGCCGCCTCAGCGCCGACACGCTGCGCCTGGGTCTGGGCCTGCTGGGCATCCCGACGCTGGAGCGGATGTGAGCGAAGCCCGGCTGCCGGAGTGGGCGGCGGCTCCCCTGGCCCGCCCCGAAGTGGAAGGCCTGGTGGCCTACAGCGCCCCCCTGGAGGGACGCCGGGGTCTGCTGCGGCTGGATTTCAACGAGAACACCGTGGGCCCCAGCCCGCTGGTGGTGGACGCGATCCGTGCCATCCCCGCCGACCACTACGCCATTTATCCCGAGTACGACGGGCTGCGCGAAGCGGTGGTGGTCTCTCTGGGTGGGATGGGCCTGAGTCCGGCCCACATCGGCCTGTTCAACGGTGTCGATGCCGCCCTGCATGCGGTGTTCCACGCCTATGGCGCCCCGGGCGACCGATTGCTCACCACCAGCCCCACCTTCGGCTACTACAGCCCCTGCGCCCGCATGCAGGGCATGGCGATCGAGGCGATCCCCTACCCGTTGCCCGACTACAGCTTTCCCCTCGAGGAGATCCGCGCGGCGCTGCTCGGTCCTGGTGGGGCCGGAGAACCCAGCGGTGACTGGCACCCTCCGCGCCTCCTGCTGCTCTGCAACCCCAACAACCCCACCGGCACCCGCCTGCCTCCGGAGCGGATCCTGGAGCTGGCGGCCGCCGCGCCCCGCACCCTGGTGGTGGTGGATGAGTTGTATGAGGCCTTCACCGGCGACAGCGTGATACCTCCGTTGCTGAGCTCAGGGGTGGCCGGACCAGAGGCTGCCGTCGACCCGTTCGCGGCCCACCCGAACCTGCTGGTGCTGCGCTCCCTCGCCAAGACCGCCGGCCTGGCGGGTCTGCGCATCGGTTTCGCGATCGGCGCGCCGGCTCTCGTGGACCGCATCAGCCGCGTCACCGGCCCCTACGACATCAACAGCTTTGCGGTGACGGCCGCCCGCGCCGCCCTGGCGGATCAGGCCTATGTGGATGGCTATGTGGCCGAGGTGCTGCTGGCCCGCGACTGGCTGCTGGAGCAACTTCAGGCCGCCGGTGTGTGCCACCACGCGGCTGGTGGCAATTACCTGCTGGTCTGGCCCTCCCGGTCGGTGGCGGCCGTGGAGGCTGAACTGCGCCAGGCGGGCATTCTGGTGCGCTCCATGGCCGGCAAGCCCCTGATCGATGGGTCTCTGCGGGTGAGCCTGGGCACCCGCGAGCAGATGGCGCGCTTCTGGGAGGAGTATCGCCGAATCGAGAAACGCCGCTGAAGGGCCTCAGCGCATCACCTTGATCAGGGGGCCATCGTTCAGTGGGGAACCGAAGCTGACCGTGCGTCCCACCCGTTGCACCGGCGTGCCGCTCATTGCTTCAAGGAAGGGCTCGATGTTGCCCTGGTCACAGCCGCTGGGAGCGCTTCCACTCACGTATTGCACCGGAATCACCCGCCGGGGTTCGAGCTCCCGCACCACAGCTGCCGCCTCGGCGCCGTCGTAGACCTTGGCGCCACCGCCCACACCGATGATCAGCACATCGGGCTTGCCGATCAGCACCCGGTCTTCAGGGCGCAAAGCCGAAGCCGTGCCGCCCAGGTGGGCGATCTCTAGCCCCCCCTGCTTCCAGCGCCAGAGGGTGGCCTGACCGAAGCGCCGTCCGCCGATGCGGTCGTGGGGGATGGCTGCCCCCTCCAGCTTCAGGCCCGCCACCCGGTAGGAGCCGGGGCTGACCAGCATCCGGCCGGAGGCCACGGGGGCGCCCTCATCCAGCAGCCGGCTGCTGGCCAGGATCACATCGGCGCGCACCCGCGGCTCAGCCAGGCCGGCAGCGCAACCCACGGCCTTGAAGGGGTTGACCAGCACAGTGGCGCCACCACCCCTGATCAGCAGGGCGCTGTGGCCAAAGCTGGTGACTGTGACGCCCCCGGCCGCCTGGCCGGCGCCAGGAACTCCGAGGCTCACGCCGGACACCAGAGCCGCCGCCCCCAGCGCCGAAGCCAGATGGCTCAGGGACCTGTTCCCGTTGGGTGAGGCTCCCTGGTGCCGTTGCCCTGATGCGGAGGCCATGCCTGCTGGTGCGCCCCGCAGGCGCCGATCGTGGCGCGAACCTAGCAGCGATGCTCCGGCTGCTTTCAGGAAGGGGTTCCGGTGAGCGGTCTGGCGTTGGCCGGTGGGTGCTGGGCTGCCTGCACAAGGAAGTTGGCCAGCAGTCGGTGCCCGTCCTGGGTGAGCACGCTCTCCGGGTGGAACTGGACTCCCTCCAGGGGGAACTGGCGGTGGCGCAGGCCCATGATTGTGCCGTCCTCCAGCCAGGCGCTGATCTCGAGCACATCGGGCAGGCTGGCGCGCTCCGCGATCAGGCTGTGATAGCGGGTGGCCGTGAGCGGGCTGGGCAGGCCCGCGAAGACCCCCTGGCCTGCATGCAGCACCGGTGAGGTCTTGCCGTGCATCAGCTCCGCCGCCCGCACCACCCGACCGCCGAACACCTGGGCCAGGCACTGGTGGCCCAGGCAGACCCCCAGGGTCGGCACGGTCGGCCCCAGCTCCCGCAGCACCTCCAGGCACACGCCCGCCTGGTCGGGGTCACCGGGGCCTGGCGAGATCAGGATCGCGGCCGGTTGCAGGGCTCTGATCTGGTCCACGCTCAGGGCGTCGTTGCGAACCACCCGCAGGTCAGCGGCGATCGGGTGGTCTGCCGCCAGCTCGCCGAGGTACTGAACCAGGTTGAAGGTGAAGCTGTCGTAGTTGTCGAGAACCAGGAGCATCAGGCCAGCCGCCAGGCCTCCATTCAAACGCCCAGGCGCAGCAGCAGGGGGGGCAGCAACAGCAGCAGGGCGATCAGCAGCGAGGCCAGGGCGGCCACCAGCACGGCCGCTGCCGCGCAGTCCTTGGCGATGCGCGCCAGCGGGTGGAAACGGCGGCCGATCGCCAGGTCCACCACCGACTCGATCGCCGTGTTGATCAGTTCCAGCACCAGCACGGCGGCCACGGTGAGCACCAGCAGGGCCAGCTGCTCTGTGCTCAGCTGCAGCCACACCCCCAGGGCAAAGACGCAGGCTCCGGTGATCGCATGGATGCGGAAGTTCCGCTGGCTGGCGAAGCCGTAGGCCAGCCCCTGGGCCGCATAGCGAAAGCTCAGGGGCAGGTCACTGGCCACTCGCCATGCCCCGGTCCGTTGGGTCCGCCCCCTGCGGGGAGAGTCGCTGCTCATGGGATCCGCCAGCACAAGGGGAACCGGCTCGAGGGGGACCGGATTGGCCATGCTGCCGCCTCCTTGGGTTCCGCTGCTGCGTGCTTCTCGGCTGAACGTTACCGCTGTCGTCCAGGGGGGTCGCCGCCGTCGCGACCGGAGCTGTGGCCCAGCAGCTGGTCCTGACGGCGCAGCATGGTCTCCAGGCTTGGGTCGTCGGGGTGATCCCAGCCCAGCAGGTGGAGCAGGCCGTGGCACGCCAGCCAGCAGAGCTCCCGGGTCAGGCCCTGGCTCGCCGCCTCGGCCTGCCGGGCGGCCGTTTCCAGAGAAATCACGATGTCGCCCAGCTCCAGGGGCTGCGGCTGTCCGGTCTCCGGGACCGTGGGCATCGGCATCGCCGCTGCCCCCTCCAGGGCTTCATCCTGGGCGGCGAAGGCCAGCACATCGGTGGGGCCTGGCTGGCCCCGCCAGCCAGCGTTGAGTTCGGCCATCTCCCCGTCACCCACCAGGCTCAGCCCCAGGCTGTAGCTGGGCGCCTGCAGGGCCGCCGGCAACTCGGCCTGCATCTGCTCCAGCCAGGCGCCGAGCTGATCGTGCCAATGCTGCTCCGCCGCGACGGGGTCGGCCAGGGGGCCTGCCGCCTGCAGCAGCCGGGCGCTCAGCCCAGGGTCGCAGCTGAAAGCCAGGTCGAGGCCAGGGCGGACCTCCGTCACTGGGGCAGGCTGGGACGGCCGAACCAGGCCAGCAGCAGCAGAACGGCGCTGAAACCCACCGCGGTCAGGCCGAAGTGGAGCAGGCTCTGGCGGCCCTTGCGCACCATGTTGCGCATGGCCAGCTTCACGAAGCTGGGCGGTGGGCTGGTCGCCGGCGCTGGCTCCATGTCGGCGGCTTCCGGCAGGACCGCCTCGGGTTGGTTGCTTTCAGGGAGGCTGCTGTCAGTCATCAGGGGATCGGCAGGGCTCAGGCGGCCACATCGGCGGCGATCTCCACACCCTGGCGCAGCAGGGCCTGAATGAAGGGATCGAGGTCGCCGTCCATCACCCCCTGCACATCGGTGGTCTCCTCCGCTGTGCGCAGGTCTTTCACCATCTGATAGGGGTGGAACACGTAGTTGCGGATCTGGTTCCCCCAGGCCGCCTCCACGATGTCGCCGCGGATGTCCGCGACTTCCGCGGCCCGCTGCTGCTGGGCGATCACCAGCAGCTTGGCCATCAGCAGAGCCATCGCCTTCTCCTTGTTCTGGAGCTGGGACCGCTCCTGGGTGCAACGCACGGCCAGGCCGGTGGGCACGTGCAGGATGCGCACCGCCGTTTCCACCTTGTTCACGTTCTGCCCCCCCGCGCCGCCCGAGCGGGAGGTGGTGATCTCCAGGTCCTTGTCGGGGATGTCGAGCTTCACCTCCTCCTCCAGCTTGGGCATCACCTCCACCCCAGCGAAGCTGGTCTGGCGCTTGTCGTTGGCATTGAACGGCGAGATCCGCACCAGCCGGTGGGTGCCTTTCTCGTTACGCAGATAGCCGTAGGCGTAGCGGCCGTCGATCTCGATCGTGCAGCTCTTGATGCCTGCTTCCTCCCCTTCCGAGAGTTCGTCCACGGTCACCGCCATGCCGTGGTCCTCGGCCCAGCGGGTGTACATGCGCATCAGCATCAGGGCCCAGTCCTGGGCGTCGGTGCCCCCGGCGCCGGCGTTGATGGAGATCACCGCACCCTCCTTGTCGTAGGGGCCGCTCAGCAGCCGCTCCAGCTCCCAGCGGTCGAGATCCCCCTTCAGGGTCTGTAGGCCGCCATTGGCTTCGCCCAGCAGCTCCTCGTCAGGCTCCAGGTCGTAGAGCTCCAGGGTGGCGCGGGCATCGTCGACGGCTGTTTGCCACCGCTGCAGCTGCTCCAGCTGTGCCTTCACCTCATCGAGCTGGCGCATCAGTTTCTGGGCCTGCTGCTGGTCGTCCCAGAAGCCGGGCTGGGAGGCCAGCTGCTCGAGGTCCTGCTGGCGGGCGTTCAGGGCCGGTACGTCAAAGACAGTCCTGGGCATGGCCCAGGCGGTCGGTGAGCTCGGAGAGGTCGCGTTTGAAATCGGTGAGATCGAGCACCGGCTGCAGCTCAACGGTTTTCACGACCGTATCAGCGGGGCTGGGCCCCCGCAGAGGCTTCTAGGATCCGGCCATTGCCATGCACCTGGGCGATTTTGGTGAACACTGCGGCGAAGGTCGAGATCTACACGTGGCGGTTCTGCCCCTTCTGCATTAGGGCCAAGGCTCTGCTGGATCGCAAGGGCGTGGCCTACGAGGAATATGTGATCGATGGCGATCAGGCGGCACGCGCTGCCATGGCCCAGCGGGCCGAAGGCCGCTCCAGCCTGCCCCAGATCTTCATCGACGATCTGGGGATCGGCGGCTGCGATGAGCTCCATGCGCTCGAGCGGTCCGGTCGGCTCGATCCGCTGCTGCAAGGGGCCTGAGGGTGCCGACCAGCGCGGACGCCACCAGCCGCTCCCACCTCTTCATTCTTGACCCGATCCAGCGTCTGCGCCCCGGGAAGGATTCGAGCGTGGCTCTGATGCAGGCGGCCCAGCGGGCCGGCCATCAGGTCTGGATCTGTTCCCTGGCCGACCTGGCGGTGGAAGGCGAGAGAGCCGACGCCACCGAACCGGGCCAGCGCCCCACGGTTCTGACCCAGCCCGCCCGTCTGGCGGAGATCCGCCCCACCGCGGCAGGTTGGGAGATCCCCGAGCCCTGGGTGGAACTGGGCGAACCCCAGCGGGTGCCCCTCGAGGTTTTCCCCTGGGTGTGGATGCGCAAGGATCCGCCCGTGGATGAGGCCTACCTCTATGCCACCCATCTGCTGGAGCTGGCGGAGCCCCGGGGGGTGCGTGTGCTCAACCGGCCGGCCTCCCTGCGGGCCTGGAACGAGAAGCTGGGGGCCTTGCGCTTCAGCCATCTGATGGCGCCCACCCTCGTGAGCGGCAACATCGAGCAGCTCTCGGCCTTCACCGCCGAGTACGGCGAGGTGGTGCTCAAGCCTCTGGGTGGGCGAGCGGGGCAGGGGGTGGTGCGCACCGAAGCGCGAGCGCCGGGATTGCGGGCCCTGCTGGAGCTGGTCACGAACCAGGGACAGTTGCCGGTGATGGCCCAGGCCTTTCTGCCCCAGGTGGTGGCGGGCGACAAGCGCATCCTGCTGGTGAACGGCGAACCGCTCGGCGCCGTGAACCGCCGCCCCTCGCCCGGAGAGTTCCGCAGCAATCTGGCGGTGGGGGGGGAGCCGGAGGCCACCGCCCTCACCGATCCCGAGCGCCGCATCTGCGCCGAGCTTGCCCCGGCCCTGCGGGCCGCCGGGCTGTTCTTCGTGGGCATCGACGTGATCGGCGATCGCCTCAGCGAGATCAATGTCACCAGCCCCACGGGCGTGCGCGAGATCGAGCGGCTGGGCGGCGTCCCCCTGGCGGATCTGACCATCGAGGCACTGCTGGCCAGCTGAGGCTGCAAGGGTCGGCGTCGAGCAGGATCAGAGTCCCGCCCCGCAGGCTTTGCAGAAGCGCGCATCGCTGTCGTGGTCCGTGCAACCGCAGCGACGGCAGACACGGCCCGACTGACGCCGCTGACGATGGGCGTCCCGTAGGCCGACACTGAGGATGCCGGTGGGCACAGCGATGATGCTGTAGCCCAGCAGCATCACGGCGGAGGCCACGAACCGTCCCAGAGGAGTCACTGGTGCCACATCCCCATAGCCCACCGTGGTGATCGTGACCACGGCCCAGTAGATCCCCACGGGAATGCTCACGAAGCCACCCGCTTCACCCTCGATCAGAAACATCAGGGCCCCGATCACAATCACCAGGGTGATGATCGTTAGCAGGAATACCAGGATCTTTCGCCGGCTGGCCACCAGAGCCTGCCAGAGCAGTTCCGATTCCTTGAGGTATTCCCCCAGCTTGAGAATCCTGAAGACCCGCAGCAGCCGCAGGATCCGCACCACCAGAAACGATTGGGAGCCCGGCAGGATCAGTCCCAGGAAGGTGGGAAGGATCGCCACCAGATCCACCACGCCATAGAAACTGGTGGCATAGCGAAGCGGCTGCCCCACGCAGAGCAGCCGCAACACGTATTCCAGGCCGAACAACAGGGTGAAGCCCCATTCCAGGATCCCGAAGGGGACCATGTAGCGCACCCTCAGCCGCGGATCGCTCTCCAGCACCACGGATAGAACACTGGCGACGATCGCCAGCAGCAGCACCACGTCGAACCCTTTGCCGGCGGGAGTGTCGGCCTCGAAAATGATGCGATAGAGCCGTCCGCGCCCCAGCCAGCGGCGCAGCAACACGGCCAGGGCCACCAGGCTGCCCAGGATCAGCGCCATGGCGACGGGGGGCGCCATCGCCGATCAGTGCAGGGTGGGTTCGATCGCCGCTGGTTGGCCGGCGGCCTGGCTGTTGCGGGATGACCGGAAGGTGCTGAGGTTGAGCTGCTGCTGCAGCACCCCCAGTTTCAGGGCCACTTCCTGGAGCTCCCGCTCCGGCTCGGAACCCCGCACCAGTCCGGCCCCGGCGGTGAGCTCCAGCTGATGGCCGTGCAGGCGGCCGCTGCGAATCGCCACCCGCAACTCGGCGTCGCCAGCGCTGTCGATCCAGCCGATCGGGGCGGCGTAGTGACCCCGCTCGAAGGGTTCGAGGCTGCGCAACCAGGCCATCGCCTCCCGCCGTGGCAGCCCGGCCACGGCCGGGGTGGGGTGCAGGGCCTCCGCCAGGGCCAGGGGCTGATGCTCTGCCAGGGCGGCGGTGATCGGAGTGTGCAGATGCACCAGCCTCCCGTGGCGGGCCAGACGGGGATGGCGGGGGCGCCGGGGACTCAGCCCCGCTTCCGCCAGCACCTGGGTGATCGCCTCCACCACCAGTTCGTGCTCATGGCGATCCTTGGTCGACTGGGTGAGGCGCTCGGCCGGTTGCCCGAGGGGGGCCGTGCCGGCCAGGGCATCGCAGCGCAGCTGTCCCTGGCGCACCGCCAGCAGACGCTCGGGGGAGGCACCGATCAGGGCGTCGTCGGGGCGCTGTTGCCAGAGGAAGCGACAGCTGCCCGGCTGGTGCCGTCGCAGGCGGGCCAGCAGCTCCAGGGGGTCGAGCGGCTGATCCAGCCCCACCTGCTGGCGCACGGCCACCACCAGTTTGCGCAGGGCTCCGGCTTCCACCAGGCCAAGGGCCTGGCGCACCGCTTCGCGGTAATCGGCTTCCCAGCAGGAGCGGTTGGTGATGCCCACCCCACTGGCTCCGCTGGGTGCTTCCTGCCTGCAGGCCGGCAGACGGCTGAGGATCTGGGCGCGTTCCCAGAGCTCCTCGGCCACCCCCCGGGGGGTGACGTCTCCTCCCAGGCAGCGCTGCAGCCGCAGCCAGCAGTGGCGCCCCTGGCGACTCAGCTGCCAGCGGGGAAGCACAGCCTGCACTCCCGGGACAGCGCCGCTGGCTTCCTGAAGGGGGCTGTCGAAAAAGGAGAAGGCCAACAGCACCCGTGGCCTGGCCAGGGCCGGGACAGCCTGGGGCTGTTGCCCCAGTCGGCTGAGGCTCATGGCGCTGAAGCGCCGGGCCAGCTCGAAGCGCCTCGGCCCACTCAGGTCCAGGCGGTGGGTGGTGCCGCTGGCCGCCAGGCAGAGTCCGGGTGCCCCATCCCAGAGAAAGCGGAAGCGTTCCCCGTCGTCGAGGTGGGGGAGCAGCGCCAGGGGATCGCGGCAGGGCAGCGGCAGGGCCAGGCTGAGCACACCCTCCTCCTCCAGCTGCCGCGCCCCCTGGGCAGCGGCGGCGAGCAGATCGGTGAAGGAGGGAACGACCTGCACCAGGACGACAGCGGCAGGGGCCAGGGAAGCTGCTCAAATGTATGGGTGCTTCCAGGTCCGCCGTCCCCGCAGCCCATGTCCGACCCCCAGGTCGTCGCAAGCCGTTACGCCGGCGGGGACTCCGCCGGCGACCCAGCCCGCCGCCGCCTCTGGAAGGCGGCGATCAAATGGCCGATGTATTCGGTGGCGGTGATGCCGGTGCTGCTGGCCGCCGGCTGGTGGGCGGGCCAGGGGGAGCCTCCGCGCCTGGATCAGCTGCTGGCCTTCCTGCTGGCGGCCGTGCTGCTGCTGGGCTGGGAGAACCTGTCCAACGACGTCTTCGATGCCGACACAGGGGTGGATCGGCTCGGAAAACCCCATTCGCTGGTGAACCTCACGGGCCGCCGCGACCGGGTGGCCCAGCTCGCCAATGGCTGCCTGGTGCTGGGGCTGGGGTTGTTCGCCCTGGTGGCGGCAAGGAGCACCCCTCTGGTGCTGGGGCTGGTGGTGGGGTGCTGCGGCCTGGGCTACGCCTACCAGGGTCCCCCCCTGCGCTTGGGTTACCGCGGCCTCGGTGAACCGCTCTGCTGGCTGGCCTTCGGGCCTCTGGCCACCGCCGCCGCTCTGCTGGCGCTGGCGCCCAGCGCAGCCAGCGCCCTGGCCGGCCCCATTCCCTGGAAGACGGCCCTGCTGCTCGGCAGTGGACCGGCGGTGGCCACCACCCTGGTCCTGTTCTGCTCCCACTTCCATCAGGTGGAGCAGGATGCCAGCCACGGCAAGCGATCCCCGGTGGTGAAGCTGGGCACCGCCTCCGCGGCGGCCCTGGTGCCCTGGTTCATCGCCATGGCCCTGGCTCTGCAGTGGGCTCCGGTGCTGCTGGGACGCTGGCCCCTCACCGCCCTGCTGGGGTTGGTGGGCCTGCCGCCGGCCCGGGCCCTGATCCAGCTGCTGCGGGAACACCACGACACACCCGAGCGGATTGTCGGCAGCAAGTTCCTGGCCCTGCGCTTCCAGGCTCTCAACGGCCTGGGGCTGGCCCTGGGGCTGGCGATTGCCCCCTGGGTGCCTTTTCGGTGAGGTTCGGCCTGCACTGGCAGCCCTTCGATCTGGCACTCGCCGCTCCTCTGGTCACCGCCCGGGGCAGGCTGCGCCGCAAGCGGGGCTGGCTGCTGCGGCTCGTGCTGCAGAGCCGCCGAGATGGAGCCTCCGGGGCATGGGCCGATCAGGGCTGGGGGGAGGCGTCCCCGCTCCCTTTCGGGGCTGAACCCGAGGCTTCCGGGCGTGAGCTGACTCGGCTGGCCGAGGCCATCAGCGCTTTGGGGCCCGCGATCGAGCACAGCGAGCTGGAGGCTTGCCTGCCATCCCAGCCGGCGACCCTGGCCTTCGCGCTCGGAGCCGCCCTCGGCGAGATTCAGGGGCTGGTGGGGGGCGCCGTCGGGGGGTGGTTGCCGCCGCCGGTCTCTGCGCAGTTGCTGCCGGCAGGGCCTGCGGCGCTGATGGCCCTGGAGCGGACCCTGGGCGATCACCCCCTCAGCCGGCAAGGCCAGGACGGCGGTGGTCCCCTCACGCTGAAATGGAAGGTGGCGGCCAGCGACGACCTCCAGGAGCGCCAGTTGCTGGAGCAGCTGCTGGAGCGCTTGCCGCCAGGAGCTCGGCTTCGGCTCGATGCCAATGGGGGCTGGGATCGAGACACAGCCGCAGCCTGGGCGGTACGGCTGGCCGGGGATCCCCGGCTGGAATGGCTGGAGCAACCGCTGGATCCCGCCGATCACGCCGGTCTCCTCGCTCTGGCTGCTGGTCCGCCGGCCGTGCCTGTGGCCCTTGACGAGTCGCTGGTGCTGGATCCGGTTCGGGGACGGAGCTGGCGCGGCTGGCAGGTGCGACGGCCGTCCCAGGAGGGCGACCCCCGACCCCTGCTGGCCCAACTCCGGGGAGGGGTGCCCCGGCTGATGCTCAGCACCGGCTTCGAGACTGGCATCGGCAGCCGCTGGCTGCATCACCTGGCGGCCCTGCAGATTCTGGGAACTACTCCCGCGGCGCCGGGCCTGGCCCCGGGCTGGGGCCCCAGCGGTGATCTGGCCAGTCACGACCCTGAGCGGGTCTGGGCCGCGGCCGCAGAGAGCTGGGCAGAGCCGCCAGAGTCGGTATCAACCGCTCCGCCCCCACGATGAGTCTCAGCAAGCAGGACACCCTGGCGGCCTCGGCCCCCTGGGTGGCCGTGGTCCTCAACCTCGTCCCCGGCCTCGGCACCGGCTACATCTACCAACGGCGCTGGCGGGCCTACTGGATCACCTCAGCCCTGAGCACCGGCTGGTTCGGTCTCGGGCTGGTGCTGGGCCAAACGGATGGGGCCGATCTCGGCGCCCAGCCGGACCCCCGGCAGCAGTTGGTCGGTCTGCTCGGACTGCTGCTGCTGGCCGGCGTCACGGCCGCGGAGGCGGGGATCACCGCTCGCCGCAGCCGGCAGGGATAGGCCAGGGAGCGTCGCCGATGCCCTCTCCGTTGCTCCTCACCAGTGCCGTCCCGGCTGATCGGCTGGTGGCTCAGCTCGAGCAGGCCTGGCGTGAGGGTCGCCTCGTGGGCCTCTGCTCGGCTCAGGAGCAGGGGCTGCTCAGCGCGGCTGTGGCTGGATCAGGCACGGGGGTGCCCTCTGTGGTGGTGGGCAGCGGCGGCAGTGCCGGAGGCCGCCGCTGGTGCCTGCAGCCCCTAGCCCATCTGGAGGCCTCGGCTGCTGCCACCGGTCTCTGGCTGCAATCGATCGGGCTTGATCCGTCAGCCACCCTGCAGCTCGATCCCCTCCCTCTGCATCACGTCAGTGGCCTGTTGCCCCTGGTGAGAAGCCGGCTCTGGGGGACACCCTGGCGCTGGTTGCCTCCGGAGCTGATGCGTAAGCCCACTGAACTGGCGGCGGCGATTCCCCTCCCCGCCGCCAGTCGGGCCCTGCTCTCCCTGGTGCCGACCCAGCTGGAGCGGCTGCTGGCTGTGCCGGAAGGCTGCGCCTGGCTGCGGCGCTGCGCACTGGTGTGGATCGGTGGCGGTGCCCTCTCCGCGAGGCTGTCCGAGCGGGCCCGGGCCGCTGAGATCCCATTGGCGCCCTGTTACGGCGCCACGGAAACCGCCGCGATGGTGACGGCCTTGTCTCCCGATCGCTTCCTTGAGGGGGCGTCAGGCTCCGGTCAGGCCCTTGCCGATGTGGAGCTGCGGATCGATCCAGGCGGGGCGTTGATGGTGCGGACACCGCGTCTGAGCCCGGGAAGCTTTCAGGCCGGCCGGCTCCAGCCCCTGGAGCGGCGAGGCAGCTGGTGGCGCAGTGGCGATGGGGCCCGCCTCGGTCCCGCTGGCCTGGAGATCCTCGGGCGGCTGGATGGGGCGATCAGCAGCGGCGGCGAAACGGTGTTCCCCGAGCAGGTGGAGGCCCGCCTGCTGGGCTGGGCCAGGGCGGAGGACCTGCCCCTGGCGCATCTGCTCCTGCTGGCCAGCCCTGATCCCCTCTGGGGCCAGCGCCTGCTGGCGCTGGTGCGCCATGCCGAGGCCGATGGGGCCGATGGGCCTGCGATCGGATCTGTCGACGGGCTGATCGCCCGTTGCCGCAGCCTGGCTCAGCGGCTTCCTCCCGCCCAGCGGCCTCAGCACTGGCTGGCCTGCCCTGATCTGGCCCCCAACGCCCTGGGCAAGTGGGAGCGGAGGCGCTGGCGCCAGTGGCTGCATCAGTCCTGTGACGGAGGCCCCCGAGCCGATGACGCTGCCGCAGAAGTCGGCTAAAGCTGGTCAGTCGCGCCCACTGGATGACCTCGTCTGCTGACCCGGAACTTTCCAACAAGAAACTGGCCGCGGGGCTGTTGGCGATCTTCCTGGGTGCGTTCGGGATCCACAAGTTCGTGCTCGGCTACACCACCCCGGGCGTGATCATGCTGGTGATCACCCTGGTCACCTGTGGCCTGGGAGGATTCGTGATGGGGGTGATCGGCCTGGTGGAGGGAATCATCTACCTCACCAAGACCCCCGAGGAGTTCAAGGCCACGTATATCGACGCCAAGAAGGAGTGGTTCTGATGACTGGCCGCGGCCTCACCCCACCCCGGGCTGGAGTTGGAGCCCTGAACCTGCGCGCTCCCGGACTCTCCGGTCGCCTCGGCCTGACCCTGCTGATCGGCCTGGCGGCCATGGTGAGCTTCTCCCTGGCTGGGCTGGCCGTGGAAGATGGCTTTCACCCCCTCACCCTTCTGGCCAGCCTTCTTCCCCTGCAGCTGGCTGCCTTGCTCTGGGCCGTCTCCCGTCGGGCACCGACCCACTGATTGGATCCCCTCGGAGGATCGTTCCGCTCCCACACGCCTGCCCCATTCCGGGCGAGCGATCAGCCACTTTCAACCTTTCGAGTACACCTCGCCTCGGAAGCCAAGCCCGCCTGTTTGATTGCTGCCGTCAGGGCATCACTTCAGCCGATGCCTCCAACCAGCTGCCGATCGCCTTGGGCAGATCGCAGCGGCAGCGGCTGACGGGGTCGATGGCCACATGGCGTGTCAGGGCGAGGCCCGCAGGGCCGCTGGCCACCTCCCGACGCCTGAAGCTGTAGCCCACTTCGAAACATCCGGCATCGAGCCGCTGGGGGCTGAGGGTGATCGTCAGTTGGTCGCCACACACCAGAGGGGCCTTGAAATCGGCCTGGCAGTGCACGATCGGCAGGGCTGTCCGCACCGGGCTGGAGACGATGCTGTCACGGGTGGGGGCTGTGCGGAGGGGTGTGGGAAAGATTGCCGCGGCTGGAATTCCGAACGTTTCAAGGCTCTCTTCATAAGCCTCATGGCACCAGCGCAGAAGCTGGTGAAAATGCATCACACCAGCGGCGTCGGTATCGCCGAAACGCACGGTCCGGTGCAGCTGCAGCCAGCTGGAGGAGGGCATGCCGCCATGCTGGCACCGTTGGGTCATCCAGAGGGGAAGGCGGTGATGCCGAGTCCGTAGTGGAGGAGCAGACGCAGGCCCCAGTACGTCAGCAAGGCCGCCGTGGTCGTGGCGACCTGCCAGCCCTTCAGGCCGCGGGGAACCAGCCGGTGCTGGCGGATGGCCTCGACTGACCACAGCACCAGGGCGGCCGCTGCCAGGGGGCCGAACGCATGCAGGGCGATGGCTTCTGACCAGTGACCACGCAGGCTGGCGCAGGTGGCACGGGTGAGGAAGCAGCTGGGGCAGGGTATGCCTGTGAGAGCCCGCAGGGGACAGCTGAATCCCGGCAGGCCTGAATTGCCCGCTTTCAGCCACAGGTATCCCGTCAGGCTCGCCGGCAGCAGAACACCGGCGTGGCGAAGCCGGGCGAGGAAGGAGCTCAGCGGTCGACCGAGCCCATGATCACATCGATCGAACCGAGAATCGCCATGATGTCGGCCACCTTGGCTCCGGTGAGGATGTGGGGGAGGATCTGAAGGTTGTTGAAATCAGCTGCGCGGATCTTCCAGCGCCACGGGGTGACATCATCATTGCCCATGATGAACACACCGAGTTCACCCTTGCCTGATTCCACCCGGGCGTAGAGCTCACCGCCGGGAATCTTGAAGGTGGGGGCCACCTTCTTGGCGACGTACTGATAGTCAAAGCCATACCAGTCACTCTTCTTGCCTTCGTTCAGGCGGTGGGCCTCGAGGTTCTCGGTGGGGCCGCCGGGGATGGCCTTGCAGGCCTGTCGCAGGATCTTGAGCGACTGGCGCATTTCTTCGATGCGCACCCGGTAGCGGGCATAGCAGTCGCCCTCCTTCTCGCTGGCCACGTCCCACTCGAAGTCGTCGTAGCACTCATATTTGTCCACTTTGCGGAGATCCCAGGGGACGCCGGAAGCGCGCAACATCGGGCCGGACAGACTCCAGTTGATCGCCATCTCACGACTGATCACCCCAAGGCCCTCGATGCGGCGCTTGAAAATCGGGTTGTTGGTGATCAGCTTCTCGTATTCATCAATCTTCGGGCCGAACCAGTCGCAGAAGTCGAGGCATTTCTCCAGCCAGCCATAGGGCAGATCTGCAGCAACGCCACCGATGCGGAAATAGTTGTTGTTGATCAGCCGCTGGCCGGTGGCGGCTTCCCAGAGGTCGTAGATCATCTCCCGCTCCCGGAAGATGTAGAAGAACGGCGTCTGGGCGCCCACGTCGGCCAGAAAGGGGCCAAGCCAGAGCAGGTGGTTGGCGATGCGGTTGAGCTCCAGCATCAGCACCCGGATGTAGCTGGCGCGCTTCGGCACCTGGATGCTGGCGAGCTTCTCGGGGGCGTTCACCGTGATCGCCTCGTTGAACATCCCCGCCGCATAGTCCCAGCGGCTCACATAAGGCACGAACATCACGTTCGTGCGGTTCTCGGCGATCTTCTCCATGCCGCGGTGCAGGTAGCCGATCACCGGCTCGCAATCCACCACGTCTTCACCATCGAGGGTCACCACCAGGCGCAACACCCCATGCATGGAAGGGTGGTGCGGCCCGAAGTTGACCACCATCGGCTCCGTGCGCGTTTCCAGTTGCGTCATGGGCCCGTGGACTCGAAGGCGAACGTGCGGATCTTAGGAAGGAAGCCATGCAGCAGACGTTCGACCACCAGCCGGTTCTCGCCGCCGCCGTGGTGGCTGCCTTTGCCGCCCTGCCGAGCGAGGGGACCCTGCTCGATGCCACCGTGGGAGGCGGTGGGCACAGTGCCCTGTTGCTGGCCGCCCATCCCGGCCTGCGCCTGATCGGTCTCGACCAGGATCCTGCGGCCCTCGCCGCTGCGGCCCGGCGCCTGGAGCCCTTTGCCGAGCGGGTCAGCCTGGTGCCCGGCAACTTCGCCGGTTACACCCCCAGTGGGCCTCTGGTGGGGGTGCTGGCCGATCTGGGAGTGAGCAGCCCCCAGCTGGACCGGCCTGAGCGTGGTTTCAGTTTTCGCTCGGATGGCCCCCTCGACATGCGCATGGACACCACCTGCGGTGAGACGGCCGCCGAGCTGATCGACCGGCTGGAGGAGAAGGAGCTGGCCGATCTGATCTACGCCTATGGGGAGGAAAGACTCTCGCGCCGGATTGCGCGCCGTATCGTCGAAGCCCGTCCGTGGCATGGCTCGAGCCGTGGCACCGCTGAACTGGCGTACCTGGTGGCGGGCTGCTACCCACCCAAGGCCCGCCATGGCCGCATCCATGCCGCCACCCGCACGTTCCAGGCTCTGCGCATCGCCGTGAATGATGAACTGGTGGCGCTCGAGCGCCTGCTGCACGACGCCCCCGCCTGGCTCGTGCCAGGCGGATTGTTCGGCGTGATCAGCTTCCATTCCCTCGAGGACAGGAGGGTCAAGGCGGCGTTTCTGAGCGATGACCGTCTCGAGCGTCTGACCCGCAAGCCCGTTGTGGCCGATGAGCAGGAGTCGGAGCGGAATCCCCGCAGCCGTTCCGCGAAGTTCAGGCTGGCCCGGCGTCGTTCGGCGGACCCATCCCCCGGGGACCGCTGATGGATCGCGCTGACCTGCTCTGGTGGCTTGCCTTGATCATCCAGTTGATGGCGATCCCAGGCACGCTCCTGCCTGTGCTGCCTGGGCTCGCATTTCTGCCTCTGGGGGCTGCGCTCTGGGTCTGGGCCGAGGGCTGGGCCGCCGCCTGGCCGGAGTTCCTGCTGGCCGCCCTGATCCTGCTGCTGGGCTGGGGAGCGGATGTGCTTGGCATGACCCTCGGGGCGGCCAGGCTGCAGGCCACACGATGGGCCTATGTGGGGGCGGGGCTTGGCTTGCTGTTCGGCCTGCTGGGGCTGTTGCCGGCGCTGCCGGTCGGTGGACCGCTGCTCGGAGCTCTGGTCGGACCGTTGCTGGGGGCCTCCCTGGGGGAGCTGCTCACGGCCCCCAGTTCGCTTGGGCCCCTTGGCCTGCTTCGGCTGCGCCGGTCCCTGCTGGTGGGACTGGCCGTGGTGACTGGAATGCTCGTGAGCCGGCTGGCGCAGTTTCTGCTGGCGCTTGGCGGGGTGGCGGGGTTCGTGCTGCTCAGCCGGGTGCTGCTGCCGGGTTGAGGGGGCTTGGATCGGGGTTGGCCCAGTGGAGGTAACAGCGCCCGACGTGCAGCAGCACACCCAGAGAGAAGAGGCATTCGGCAACCTCCTGGTCGCGGGTCACCAGCACCGGTATGAACACACCGTGCTTCAGCAGCACCACCGGAACGTAGAGAACGGCTGCAAACAGGAAGTAGCCCAGCAGCGTGACGTGCGGCAGCACCGCATCAGCCAGGGAGCGGCGAATCAGGCGCCCCTTGGACTCCAGGGCCCAGCGGACTCCCACCAGCAGGGTCATCCCCACACAAACCGCCGCAGTGATGGTCCAGATCCGGTTGTGAATCAGCACCAGGTTGTGCAGGTTCGTTTCCTTCTGGGCATTGGTGGTGACGAACAGCTCAGGGGTCTCCCAGTTGAAGATGATCTGCCCCCAGCTCATCTCCTCGAAGCCGATCAGCAGGCTGACCACGCCCAGGGCGAGGAAGAGGCCACCGATGCCCCGGCGCCCCATGCCCCTGGAGGGCCCCCATTCCACCCGCCCGGTGAGCAGGAAGAGCGCCCCGGCGGCGAGAAAGAACAGGAAGGTGAGCCACTCCACCACGCTCCCTTCCGAGACCAGCACCTTGTAGCCATCCACGTCGGTCACCCCCAGCCGGTAAATGGCGAACAGGGCCATGGCTCCGAAGGGGAACCAGCCCAGCAGGCGTCCGAGGCGCCGTTGCCCCCCGGGGGAGGCCGTCCATCCCACCAGCAGGCGGCCGCATCGGCGCCAGCCGGCCGTGAGCAGCAGCAGTCCCAGCCCTGCCACCACGGCTTGCACCACCGTGGGTCGACTGCCTCCGATACCGGCGATCCGGCCGGCCGCCGAGAGCATCAGGGCCACGCCCAGGGCTCCCAGCAGTCGATCGATCGTGAGGGCAAGGAAGCGCTCCCGCCGCTGCCGCAGGGATTCTGTTCCCGGTGGCTGGGGGATCTGGGCCCCCTCGGCAAGAGCAGACGCACGGTTCGTCATGGCATTGGGCGTGACTGGTTGTCTGTCGGAGGTGTCATCGCTCAAGGATTGACCAACACCTGGTGAAGACCGAGCAAACATGGCACGCGCGGCCATGACTTTGGTCAGCCCCGAAGTTCTTGAAGTACCGCCGCCACCACCTCCACGGCCTGGTTGATCTCCTCGACCGTGGTGGAGCGTCCGAGCCCGAATCGGATCGAGGCTGCCGCTTCCCCTGGGCTCAGCCCCAGGGCCGCCAGCACGTGGGAGGGGCTGCCGCTGCTGCAGGCCGAGCCTCCGCTCACCGCCAGATGCCTCCTCAGCGACCTGTGCAGCTGGTTGCCATCCACCCCCTCCAGCGCCACGTTGAGGTTGTGGGCCAGGCGATGCTCCAGGCTGCCGTTCACCGTCACCCCCCCCAGGCTCACCAGACCAGCCAGCAACCGATCCCGCAGCCTGCTCAGGCGCTGCTGCCGCTCCTGCCGGTCGTGGCCGGCGAGCTCCGCCGCCCGCGCCAGCCCTGCAATCAGCGGGACTGCGAGGGTGCCGCCCCGCAGTCCCCCCTCCTGGCCACCGCCATGCTGCTGAGGTGCCGGGATGGTCCCCGGGGCCACCACCAGGGCCCCGATGCCCTTGGGGCCATAGATCTTGTGCCCGCTGAGGCTGAACAGGTCGATGCCCAGCTCGCCGGGGCGGAGCAGGCGGTTTCCGAAAATCTGGGCGCCATCGCAGTGGAAGGCGATCCCACGGTCCCGGCAGAGGGCCCCGATCCCGGCAAGGGGCTGAAGCACGCCGATCTCATTGTTGGCCGCCATCACGCTCACCAGCACGGTGTCATCGCGGAGGGCCTCGCTGAATCGATTCAGGTCGACCAGGCCATCGGGTTGCACCGGCAGAACGGTGAGTTCGAAGCCATGACCAGCGAGATAGCGCAGGGGTTCGAGCACCGCCCGGTGCTCCGTGGCCAGGGTGAGCAGATGCCGGCCCCGGCTCTGGCGGGATTCAGCCACCCCCTTGATGGCCAGGTTGTTGGCCTCCGTGGCCCCGCTGGTGAAGACCACCTGCTCTGGGGCCACAGCCAGTTCGGCGGCCAGGCGGGAGCGGGACAGTTCCACCGCAGCGGCTGCTTCCAGGCCCGGGCGGTGCAGGCGGCTGGAGGGGTTGGCGAACAGCTCGCTCCAGAAGGGCGCCATGGCAGCCACCACGGAGGGATCACAGGGCGTGGTGGCCTGGTGATCCAGGTAGGGGATGGTGGTCATCCCGGCTTCCCATCCCCACGAAACCGTTCCATGCTGGCAAGTCCCGGCCCGTCGATCCTGCCCATGGCTTCCCCCCCACGATGTCGGCGCTGGTCCCCGCTGGCCCTGGCGGGAGCCCTGATCTCCCTCGCCTGGAGGCCCGCAGCCCTTGCCCAGAGCGTTTTCGTGCGCCCCGATCAGAATCGCCCGGCAGGGCTGGCCCTCCTCCTGGAGCGGGACATCGCCGACGGCAAGCAGGCCCTCGGAGTCTTCGGCATCACCGCCGATCCCGTCCAGCCGCAGGTCTGGCGGATCAAGGTCTGGGAGGAGCTGCCCAACGACGTCAAGGTGCGCTCCGAGACGGTCCAGTGCTCTCCCACGGCTCCGCTGAGGGTCACCAACGACGGCCGCAGCCTGATCCTGCGGGAACTCAATCCCGGTGGAGTGGTCACGACCGCCAACCGCATCGACCATCTGGTCTGGTGGGCCACCTGCTTCCCCGAGCAGGCCGGCAAGGACCCCAACAGCCTGCGCAGCCTGGCCCGTGAGTTGGGCTACAGCGGCACCCGAATGGAGCGGGAGCAGGTGGTGCCGGCAAGCAACCTCTGACGATCTCTTCCTCACGGGAGGTGTCCCCCGTCAGGGCCGCCAGACCGGCCTGGATAGATTCCCTCCTGTTGCCAGCCGGGTCATGAGCCAGAACGAGTCCCTCCCCAGGCCGGACGGGGAGAGCCCCGGCGAAGAGGCGGTGGCCCCGCCCGCACCGGCCCGGTTGCTGCTGGTCGACGATGAACCGGGGTTGCGCACCGCCGTGCAGGCTTACCTCGAGGACGAGGGCTTTGACGTCAGCACCGCCAACGACGGGGAAGAGGGCTGGACCGCCGCCCAGGAGCTGATCCCCGACCTGGTGATCAGCGATGTGATGATGCCGCGCCTGGATGGCTACGGTCTGCTCAAGCGCCTGAGGGCCGACGAGCGACTGGGGGGCACCCCGGTGATCTTCCTCACCGCCAAGGGGATGACGGCCGATCGGATCGAGGGCTTCCAGGCCGGAGTCGACGACTACATCCCCAAGCCCTTCGACCCCGATGAGCTGGTGGCGCGGGTTCGCAACGTCGTGCGGCGCCAGGAGCGGCTGCTGGCTGAGGCGGCCCGCTACGCCGATGCCGACATCGGCCAGATGGCGCTGCAGATCACCGAGATCCGCTCCCTTCTTCAGCAGACGGGTGCCCGCAAGAGTGTCACTCCGGCCAGCCATTCCTTCACCCCCCGCGAAGCGAGCGTGCTCCAGCTGGTGGCTGAGGGTCTGATGAACAAGGAAATCGCCCGCCGCCTCGAAACCTCCATCCGCAATGTCGAGAAGTACGTGAGCCGCCTGTTCACCAAGACCGGCACCACCAGCCGCACTGAACTGGTGCGCTACGCCCTCGAGAACGGCCTGGTTGACTAACCGGCCACCTGGAGCCCCCGGCCCGACGGGTTGGTTGCCGGCCCAGCTCAACCAGGGCTGGACCTACCGCGACCGGGTCGGCCCCTCCGAGCGCGGGCACTGGCTGAGTGCGTTCTACGCGGCCCGCTACCGGCATTCCGATCGGGAGGCGTGGATGCGGCGGCTGGAGGCCGGCGAGATCAGGTGCAACGGCGAAGCGCTGCGGGCTGATCGACCACTGGTCGTGGGTGATCGCCTGGCCTGGCATCGGCCCCCCTGGCTGGAGGAGGCTGTACCGGCAAGCTGGCCGGTTGTGTTCGACGATGGCGATCTGTACGTGATCGACAAGCCCAGCGGCCTGCCGGTCCTGCCGGGCGGCGGCTGGCTGGAGCACACCGTGCTTCACCTCCTGGAGCGCCGCTTCGCTCAGGCCGGCAGCGGGGGCCTGGCCCATGGCGGTGTGCCGCGGCCGGTTCACCGGCTCGGCCGGCACACCTCCGGCCTGCTGGTCTGTGCCCGTTCTCCCCGGCTGCGTTCCTGGCTGAGCGCCCTGCTGCGCGAGAGCACGGCAGACACCCTGAGCGCGGTTGGGGGCGAGATCCGCAGTGATCAGGACCAGAGTCGACCGCACGACTGGCCTCGCCGGAGCTGCCTCAAGACCTACAGGGCCCTGACGGCTCCTGTTCCCCTAGCCCTGGCCCCAGGAGAGTGCCTGGAGATCACCACGCCGATCGGCCGTCGGCCCCATCCGCTCCTGGGCCAGATCTGGGCGGCGCAGGAGTCAGCGGGCGGGGGTCGGTCGCTGCCGGCGATCAGTCGCCTCACCCTGCTGGAGCGGCGTGGTGATGCCAACCTGGTGGCCGTGACGATCGGGACGGGCCGTCCTCATCAGATCAGGATCCATCTGGCGAGTGTGGGTGCCCCGTTGCTGGGGGATCCCCTCTTCCTTCCTGGTGGCGACGCCCATCCAGGCAGCCGCCCTGGCGACGGGGGATATTGCCTCCATGCCCATCAGCTCAGGCTGCCACTGCCAGATGGTGGGGAACTGGAGCTCGAGACCCCGTGCCCTGCCCGGTTGCGCCGCGAAGCGTTCAACCCCTGACGGGACAGGGACCCCGGCTCACCTCAGAAGCCTCCCCAGGTGGAGTTCCGGCTGTGGGTGCGTCCCCCCTGGCCGGTCCATTCGATCTGGGTGGATCCGGGCTGGCGCTCGACGACACGCATGGTGGAACGTCCGCCCGGACCCGTGACGACCGTGGAACGATTGCCCTCGCCGTAGGTGGTTTCCCGGGTGGTGGTGCGACCCTGCCGGTCGGTCCACTCGACCTCAGTGGAGCCTGGATTGCGCTCGGCGGAGCGGGTGACGGTGCGACCGCCAGGACCTGTGATGGTGGTGTTGCCTTCACCATCCCCGTAGGTGGAGGTCTGGGTGTAGGTGCGGCCCTGCCTGTCAGTCCACGTGGCTTCTGTGGAACCCGGGGTGCGCACGGCGGAGCGGGTGACGGTGCGACCGCCGGGGCCGGTGATGGTGGTGTTGCCTTTGCCGCCCCCGTAGGTGGAGGTCTGGGTGTAGGTGCGGCCCTGACGATCGGTCCAGCGGGCGTTGGTGGAGCCTGGCTGGCGCACGGCAGAGCGGGTGAGGGTGCGACCGCCGCGCCCGGTGATCGTGGTGTCGGCCCTGGCGGCGGTGGAGTCGAGCGGAACCAGGAGGGCTGTCGCTCCGAGGGCGGCCAGGGTGAGAAGGAGGCGTTTCATTGGAAGAGTTCCAATACGGGGTGAGTGAGCCTCAAGTATCCCGCTGGTGGATGAATGAGCCATGTCCGGTGAGGGGGGAACTGTGACTGGATGCACCTTCGGGATCGGAAGGGCCCTGGCCGGAGCGGACGCCTGAGTCCTGGCTGTGCTCAGCGCGGATGGGTGCGCATCAGCCGCTGCACTTCTCCGGCGTGATAGCTGCTGCGGGTGAGTGGTGAGCTGACGACCTGCAGGAACCCCAGCCGCCTTTCCCCTTCGTGGCGGAAGTGATCGAACCGATAGGGCGTCACGAACCGCTGAACGGCCAGATGCTTCGCTCCGGGGGAGAGGTACTGACCGATCGTCACGATGTCGACGGCCTGGGCTCGCAGATCCGCCATCACTTCCAGCACCTCGCTGTCGGTTTCGCCCAGGCCCACCATGAGCCCCGATTTGGTGTAGGTCCTTGGCCAGTCCTGGTGGACCCGACGCAGAAGCTCCAGGGAGCGCGGGTAGAGGCCCTGAGGCCGAACATGCCGGTACAGCCTCGGCACCGTTTCGATGTTGTGGTTGAGCACGTCCGGAGCCCCCGCCATGACAGCGGCCAGGGCGTCCCAGTTCCCGCAGAGGTCCGGGATCAGCAGCTCGATCGTTGTGCCGGCGGAGCGACGACGCACCTCCTCCATGCAGGCCACGAACTGGCTGGCGCCCCCGTCCTTGAGGTCATCGCGGTTCACCGAGGTGATGACCACGTGGGAGAGGCCCATGCGGGCCACCGCCTCCCCCAGCCGCTCCGGCTCGCTGGGGTCGAGGGCCCTCACGCTCCTGTCGAAGTCGATGTCGCAGTAGGGACAGGCCCGGGTGCAGCCCGGACCCATGATCAGAAAGGTGGCGGTGCCGCCGGCGAAGCATTCGCCGATGTTCGGACAGCTGGCCTCCTGGCAGACGGTGTTGAGCTTCAGGTCCACCAGCAGGTCGGCCACGGCACCGATCCGCTCCCGCTGCGGCGCCTTGACCCGTAACCAGTCGGGTTTGAGCATGGCGTCTGGAGCCATCGCGGCAGGGCTGCTGGATCCAGACTTTAGAAACCCTATGCCGCCCGGAGCAGGCGACGGTCATCCCCTAAAGTCCCTCATGGCGGGATGTGGCGCAGCTTGGTAGCGCACTTCGTTCGGGACGAAGGGGCCGCAGGTTCGAATCCTGTCATCCCGATCGCTGAGCTCCGGGAGCGATGGCGTCCCGGAGCCCTTCAGCACAGTTCGGCGCCCGGGTAGCCCCGTGGCGTCACCATCATCCCGTCCTGACGGCGGGAGGTGCTGTTGCCCACCAGCACCAGGCTGAGCATGTCCACCTGATCCAGGGGCAGGTCCCCGAGGCTGTGCAGCTGCACGCTTTCCTCCGCCCGGCCCAGCTGCCGTGCCAGCACCACAGGGGTTTCGGCGCTGCGCCCCTCCAGCAGCAGCTCCCTGGCCCGGCCCAGCTGCCAGTCGCGGCCCAGCGAGCGGGGGTTGTAGAGCGCCACCACGAAATCACCGCTGGCGGCGGCCTTCAACCGTTTCTCAATCGTCGGCCAGGGGGTGAGGCGGTCGCTCAGGCTGATCGTGCAGAAATCGTGCATCAGCGGCGCTCCGGCCCTGGCAGCGGCCACCTGCAGGGCGGAGAGGCCGGCATGCACCGCGAAGGCCGGCCTGTCCTCCGGCGCCCGCTCCAGCCAGAGCTCCAGGGCCAGCCCCGCCATGCCGTAGATGCCGCTGTCGCCCGACGACACCAGGGCCACGTTCAGTCCGGCATCCGCCAGCTCCAGGGCCAGCCGGCAGCGGTCCCGCTCCTGGGTGAGCTGGCCGTCACGGCGCAGTTGGTCGGGCCGCCTAAGGGGCTCCAGCAGATCGAGGTAGAGGGTGTAACCCACCCAGACCGTGCTCTCTGCCAGGGCGAGGCGAGCCTCGGGGGTGAGCAGATCGAGCTGGCCGGGGCCGCTGCCCACCAGATGGATTTTTCCCCGCTGCGGGGCCCATTGCCTTTGAGCCTGTGCCACCGCCAGGGTGGCGGCCCCCCGCTCCCCCTGGCGGGCCCGTTCGATGCGCTTCGGCAGCAACAGGGCCGACTGGGGGGCTGCCGCCAGCAGGGCGGCCGCTTCGGCCACGCTGGCGGTTCCCATTTCCCTGAGCACCGCCTCCGACGGGGTGGGCACGGCCACCGGCGCCAGGGCCTCGGAGCTGAACAGCCGCAGCGGCCACCGATGGCGCCCGGCCAGCTCCAGCAGCGCCGGTTCATCGCCCTTGCGGTCGATGCTCGCCAGCCCGGCCACGGCTTGCGGGGCCAGTTGCGCCTCATCCAGGGCCCTCTCCACCAACCGCTCCAGCAGGCTGAGGCTGGTGTGGCGCTCACAGCCCAGGCCCAGCCAGAGGCTGGGAGGATGCCAGCGGCAGCCGGGCCCCTGGCGTGGGCTGATCACCAGCGACAGCGGTGCACCCCCCTCGGGCAGCCGTTCCGCCGCCGGCCGCAGCAGCGCTGAGGCGGCCTCAAGTTCCTGCCAGTCAGGGCAGCCGCTCTCCTGGTTCACGGCGATCGGCGCGCCCCTGGCCGCGGCTTTCATCAGGGTGTCCCAGTCACCCAGACCCTTCCGCCAGCCCCAGGCCACCCCGAAGCAGTCGAGGGCCAGGCTGCCGCTGCCACTGCTGGCGCCCGTGAGTACCGCTTCCCCCCCGAGCAGGGCGGCCACCCGCTGGCTGAGCTGCTCGGCTCCCGCCCCATGCCCTCCCAGCAGCGGGACGGCGAAGCGTCCCTGGGGATCCACCACCACCACTGCAGGGTCCTGGTGCTTGCCCACCAGCAGAGGCGCCACCAGCCGGGTCACGGCGCCGCAGGCCCCCACCACCACGAAGGCAGACGCCTGGGCCCAGTGGCGGCTGAGCTGCTCGGATGGCGCGCCGCCAGGTTCGAGCCGCCCCCCCAGCAGGCCGGCCTGATCGAGCCGCTCGAGCACGGGGGCACCGGCCCTGCTCAGGGCCAGTCCCCAACAGAGGGAATCACTCATCCCCCGAACCTGGCACGCAGCCGTCCAAGACCCTGGGCGGCGGAGGTCCCATCCCCTTCATCCCCAGGACTGCTGGGCTGCAGGGAAGATGCCGCTGGAGGCTCTGTCATCGGTTGCTCTGAAGCCTCCTCAGGCTCCCCGCCTTCCGGCGCTTCCACGGAGGAAGCCTGAGGTGCGCTCACTGGCCCAGGTGCCACGGCCTCCTCTGGCTCTGGCGCGTCCGCTGCATCAGCCTCCGGCTCAGGCTGAGGCGAAGTCTCGAGAGCCTCGGATTCAGGCGATGCCTGGGCTGGCGCCTCGGGCTCTGGATTCAGCCTCGGCTCCGGCTCCGGCTCCGGCTCCGGCTCTGGTTCCTGTTCCTGTTCTGGTTCCGGTTCCGGTTCCGGCTCAACCTCGCTCTCAGCCTCAATCGGTCGCTCACCGAGCAGACGCTCCAGATCCTCAGCGGCGAGTGCGGCCGTCTGCCAGGGGCGTGGGGCACCGGGGAGCATCACCAGGTCCTGCACCCGGCTGTTGAAGGGCGGGTTGAGGGGCTCGCCCAGCCCGTCGAGCAGCTCCAGCTGCAGGGGGTTGCTGCCCGGGTGCAGGCCGGAAAGCCAGAGCGGCGACTGCCGATCGACCAGGAAGCTGTCGCCATTGAGGGTCACCCGCAGCCGCCAACGGGGCCCCGCCCCATCGAAGCTCTGCAGGGGCGCGTCGATCAGCAGCCAGTCGATCAGCACCGGTTCGCGGTGGATCAGATCGGTGGGCGTGCTGTTCACCAGCTGGGGCGTCCCTCTGCGAGGTTGGCTGAGAGGGTTGGCGGCCAGGCCATGCAGGCGGATCTGGCTCGACGCCCCGGGATCCTTCACGGCCTCTCCCCAGGGTTGGGCGGCGTACACCGTGAGGCGATGGCTGCCTGGAGCGAGCGGGGGCATCACCGTGCTGAGCGTTGCTGCCCCCGCTCGCTCGATGGGGGCTGTTCCCTCGGCTCCTTGGGCGGGGTCGGTCCCCAGGCGGATCGGTTCCTGGTCATCCAGCTGCACCACCAGGTGAGCGCCAAGCCCCAGTGAGCCTGCATCGGTCAGTGGCCAGTCCTCCAGCTCGAGCTGCAGTGACCAGGGGCCTGCAGGAAGCACGGCGTCGTCGGCCGGAGCCAGAACCCTCAGCCGGGGCTGATGCTCCGCCAGCCGAAGGCGCAAGGCCTGGCTGGCCTTGGGAGGGGGGACCTCCCGCAGCCTGCCGGAGGGACTGCTGCCGGCGGATGGTGGCGACTCTGGCCTGGGCCGGAGGCTCCAGCCCCCGCTCAGCAGCACCACCAGGCAGAGCAACACCGCTCCCAGGCTTCGAAGCCCCGCCGCCAGCATCCGCATTGCTCCTGATGGACGTCAGGCCACGGCCTTGGTGCCGGGGCCATGGAGTCAGTTTGCCCAGCGGGCCACGGATCCGTAAAAAATGATGCTGAATTTATCCCCAGATCTTCTGGGAATTAGATAAAGAAAGCGCGTCATCACGCTGCCATTGAGTGATAGGGAGCCCAGGTCAGAGCCCTGTCCCTGACTGGGGTGGCGCCGGATTGAACCTTTGTTACTTACCCCCCAAGAGGCTTGAAACTCGCCCTTATACTTCCGCCAGCGGTCCCCTCATAGGGGCCCCAGCTCCAGTTGCGGCAGTGGGTTTCGGTCTTTTCCGGATCCTCTCCGCACTGGTGCCCATGGTTCCAGCGGCCTTGGCCGCGAACCGTGAGGCCCACCGGCCAGGCCTTTCGGCCCGGTCCGGAGGGGTGGACCTCCACCTCGACTCCGTCCCTCGAGGAACGTCTCGATGACCATCAGCCCACCAGAGCGTGGGAAAACGGCGAAGGCCCAGGTGGACCAGGTGAACAACCCGGCCACCTTCGAACTGTTCGGCAAGCCCGGCCACTTCGATCGCACCCTCGCCAAAGGTCCCAAAACCACCACCTGGGTTTGGAACCTCCACGCCAACGCTCACGACTTCGACAGCCACACGAGCGATCTCGAAGAAGTCTCCCGGAAGATCTTCAGCGCTCACTTCGGCCATCTGGCCGTCATCTTCATCTGGCTGAGCGGCGCCTTCTACCACGGTGCCCGCTTCTCCAACTACACCGGCTGGCTGGCCGACCCCCTGCACGTCAAACCGAGTGCTCAGGTGGTCTGGCCGATCTTCGGCCAGGAAATTCTCAATGGTGATGTGGGAGCCGGTTTCCACGGCATCCAGATCACGTCAGGCCTCTTCCACGTGTGGAGAGCCTGGGGATTCACCAGCGAGTTCCAGCTCCTCTGCACGGCCATCGGCGCCTTGGTGATGGCTGGCCTGATGCTGAATGCCGGCGTCTTCCACTATCACAAGGCAGCTCCCAAGCTCGAGTGGTTCCAGAACGTTGAGTCCATGCTCAACCACCACCTGGCTGGCCTGCTGGGCCTGGGCTCCCTGTCCTGGACCGGGCACCTGCTGCACGTGTCCCTGCCTACCACGCAGTTGATGGATGCCATCGACGCCGGCAATCCGCTGGTGCTCGACGGCAAGACCATCGCTTCGGTGGCGGACATCCCCCTGCCCCACGAATTCCTCAACCTGGATCTGCTGACCCAGCTGTATCCGGGATTCGGCGCGGGTCTCTCCGCCTTCTTCACCGGCAACTGGGCCGCCTACAGCGATTTCCTCACCTTCAAGGGTGGACTCAATCCTGTCACCGGCAGCCTCTGGATGACCGACATCGCCCATCACCACCTGGCGATCGCGGTGCTGTTCATCGTGGCCGGTCACCAGTACCGCACCAACTGGGGCATCGGTCACAGCCTCAAGGAGATCCTGGAAGGCCAGAAGGGTGATCCCCTGCTGTTCCCGGCTCCGAAGGGTCACGATGGCCTGTTTGAGTTCATGACCACCTCCTGGCATGCCCAGTTGGCCGTGAACCTGGCCCTGCTCGGTTCACTGAGCATCATCGTGGCGCATCACATGTATGCGATGCCGCCCTATCCCTACATCGGTATCGACTACCCAACGCAGCTTTCGATCTTCACTCACCACATGTGGATCGGCGGTTTCATCATTGTTGGAGCTGGTGCCCACGCCGCCATCGCACTCATCCGCGATTACGACCCGGCCCTGCATGTCGACAACGTGCTGGATCGTGTGCTCAAAGCCCGGGATGCCCTGATCAGCCACCTCAACTGGGTGTGCATTTTCCTTGGCTTCCACAGCTTCGGCCTTTACATCCACAACGACACCATGCGTGCCCTGGGCCGTCCCCAGGACATGTTCAGCGACACCACCATTCAGCTGAGGCCTGTGTTCGCTCAGTGGATCCAGGGTCTCCACGCCTCTGCCGCCGGTTCCACCGCACCCAATGCGCTGGCCGGAGTGAGCGAAGTGTTCAACGGTGCCGTCGTCGCCGTCGGCGGCAAGGTGGCTGCCGGTCCGATCCCCCTGGGAACGGCCGACTTCATGGTCCACCACATCCACGCCTTCACGATCCACGTCACCGTGCTGATCCTGCTGAAGGGCGTGCTCTACAGCCGCAGCTCCAGGCTCATCCCCGACAAGGCGAACCTGGGCTTCCGCTTCCCCTGCGACGGCCCCGGTCGTGGCGGTACCTGCCAGGTGTCGGCCTGGGACCACGTGTTCCTCGGCCTCTTCTGGATGTACAACTCCCTGTCCATCGTGATCTTCCACTTCAGCTGGAAGATGCAGAGCGATGTCTGGGGAACCGTGAATGCGGACGGCAGCGTCCAGCACATCACCAATGGGAACTTCGCGCAGAGCGCCATCACCATCAATGGCTGGCTGCGTGATTTCCTCTGGGCTCAGGCTGCACAGGTGATCAACAGCTACGGCTCGTCATCCAGTGCTTACGGCCTGATGTTCCTCGGTGCCCACTTCGTCTGGGCGTTCAGCCTGATGTTCCTGTTCAGCGGCCGTGGCTACTGGCAGGAGCTGATTGAGTCCATCGTCTGGGCTCACAACAAGCTGAGGGTGGCTCCTGCCATCCAGCCCCGTGCGCTGAGCATCGTTCAGGGACGCGCCGTTGGCGTAGCCCACTATCTCCTGGGCGGTATCGCTACCACCTGGGCGTTCTTCCTGGCCCGACTTGTCGCGGTCGGCTGACCTCACACCTGACCTTTCCACATGGCAACGAAATTTCCTTCGTTCAGCCAGGGTCTGGCACAGGACCCGACAACCCGCCGTATCTGGTACGGCATCGCCACGGCTCACGACTTCGAGAGCCATGACGGGATGACGGAGGAGAAGCTTTACCAAAAGCTCTTCTCCACCCATTTCGGTCACCTGGCGATCATCGGCCTCTGGGTTTCGGGCAACCTGTTCCATATCGCCTGGCAGGGCAACTTCGAACAGTGGGTCGCCGATCCACTTCACGTCCGTCCCATCGCTCATGCGATCTGGGATCCGCACTTCGGCCAGGGGGCCATCACCGCCTTCACCCAGGCGGGAGCCACCTCCCCGGTCAACATTGCGTATTCCGGTCTGTACCACTGGTGGTACACCATCGGCATGAAGACCAACGCCGAGCTGTATCAGGGTTCCATCTTCATGATGATCCTGTCGGCTTGGGCACTCTTCGCCGGCTGGCTCCACCTTCAGCCCAAGTTCCGGCCTTCCCTGGCCTGGTTCAAGAACGCTGAATCCCGCCTCAACCACCACCTCGCCGTCCTCTTCGGCTTCAGCTCCATCGCCTGGACCGGTCACCTGGTTCACGTGGCCATCCCTGAAGCCCGTGGCCAGCACGTCGGTTGGGACAACTTCCTGAATGTGCTGCCGCACCCCGCTGGTCTGGCTCCGTTCTTCACCGGCAACTGGGGCGTTTACGCCGAGAATCCCGACACCCTCAACCAGGTGTTCGGCACCTCCGAGGGCTCCGGTACCGCGATCCTCACCTTCCTGGGTGGCTTTCACCCCCAGACCGAGGCGCTCTGGCTGACCGACATCGCCCACCACCATCTGGCGATTGGCGTGATCTTCGTGATCGCCGGTCACATGTACCGCACCAACTTCGGGATCGGCCACTCGATCCGGGAGATTCTGGAGGCCCACAATCCTCCCAAGGGCACCCCTTTCGGTGGTGCGCTGGGTGCAGGTCACAAGGGTCTCTATGACACGGTCAACAATTCTCTGCACTTCCAACTGGGTCTGGCTCTGGCCAGCCTGGGGGTGATCACCAGCCTCGTGGCGCAGCACATGTATGCGCTGCCGTCCTATGCGTTCATCGCCAAGGACTACACAACGCAAGCTGCCCTCTACACCCACCACCAGTACATCGCCATCTTCCTGATGTGCGGTGCCTTCGCCCACGGTGCGATCTTCTTCATCCGTGACTACGACCCCGAAGCCAACAAGAACAATGTTCTGGCCCGGATGCTCGAGCACAAAGAAGCGATCATCAGCCACCTGAGCTGGGTCTCCCTGTTCCTCGGGTTCCACACCCTTGGTCTCTACGTCCACAACGATGTGGTCGTGGCCTTCGGTACCCCCGAGAAGCAGATTCTGGTGGAGCCGGTCTTCGCGCAGTTTGTTCAGGCTGCGAGTGGCAAGGCCATCTATGGCTTCGACGTGCTGCTCTCCAATCCGGCCAGTGCCGCCAGCCTGGCTTCGGCCAACATCCCTGGTGAGCACTTCTGGTTGGATGCCATCAACGGCAACACCGATGTGTTCCTGCAGATCGGCCCTGGCGACTTCCTGGTCCACCACGCCATCGCCCTTGGACTGCACACCACCACGCTGATCCTGGTGAAGGGTGCCCTGGATGCCCGGGGTTCCAAGCTGATGCCCGACAAGAAGGACTTCGGCTACTCCTTCCCCTGCGACGGCCCCGGCCGTGGCGGCACCTGCGACATCTCAGCCTGGGACGCCTTCTACCTGTCGGTGTTCTGGGCCCTGAACACCGTGGGTTGGGTCACCTTCTACTGGCACTGGAAGCACCTTGCCATCTGGCAGGGCAACGTGGCCCAGTTCAACGAATCCAGCACCTACCTGATGGGCTGGTTCCGCGACTACCTCTGGCTGAACAGCTCCCAGCTGATCAACGGCTACAACCCATTCGGCTCGAACAACCTGGCCGTCTGGGCCTGGATGTTCCTCTTCGGTCATCTGGTGTGGGCCACCGGTTTCATGTTCCTCATCTCCTGGCGTGGTTACTGGCAGGAGCTGATTGAAACCATCGTCTGGGCGCACCAGCGCACCCCCCTGGCCAACCTGGTTGGCTGGCGCGACAAGCCCGTGGCTCTGTCGATCGTGCAGGCCCGTGTGGTCGGTCTGGCTCACTTCACCGTGGGCTACATCCTCACCTACGGTGCTTTCCTGATCGCTTCCACTTCAGGCAAGTTCGGCTGATCCCCAGGATCAGCCCAGTCACCCCGAGGGACGTACCTCCAACACCAACCCCCGGAGATTCTCCGGGGGTTTTTTCATGGCTTCTTCGGCTGGGGCCACCAGCGGCGACCCTCCAGAAGTTTGATCTCCAGATACACCACAGGCACCACGAACAGCGTCAGCCCCGTCGATACCAGCAGCCCGAAGAACACCACGGTGCCGATGCTGATCCGGCTGGCGGCCCCCGCCCCTGTGGCCAGCAGCAGCGGCAGAAATCCCGCCAGGGAGGAGAGCGCCGTGAGCAGGATCGGTCGAAGGCGGCTGATGGCGGCTTCCTCCACGGCTTCCCGCAGGCCCAGTCCCTCCTTCAGCCGCTGGTTGGCGAATTCAACGATCAGGATGCCGTTCTTGGCGGCCAGGCTCACCAGCACGAGCATCCCCACCTGGGCGTAGATGTCGAGAAAGAGGCCTCGAGAGGCCAGGCCCAGCAGAGCACCCAGCAGAGCCAGCGGCACCGTGATCAGGATGATCAACGGATCGAGAAAGCTTTCGTAGAGGCCGGCGAGCACCAGGAACACCACCGCCATCCCCAGGGCGAACAGCTGCCAGGTGCGACCCCCGGCCTGGCGTTCCTCCTTGGCCAGCCCCACCCACTCCAGGGCGATCACCGGATTGGCCAGCTCCTGCTTCACCTCCTCCAGTCGTTGGATCGCCTGCCCGGTGCTCAGCCCTGCTCTGGGCAGGGCCCGAACGGTGATCGCACGCACCAGGCGGCTGTGGTTGATCACCGTCGGGCCACTGTCCTGGCGCAGGGTCATCAGTTCCCGCAGCGGAATCAGGTCTCCCTCCCGGCTGCGCACCTGGAGGGCCAGCACGTCCTCGGCTGTGCGCCGGTGGGCCCCATCCAGTTGCACCACCACACGTCGCACCCGCTCCCCTTCAAAGGTGTCGTTCACATAGCTGCTGCCGAAACTGGCACCAAGGGTGTCGACCACCGTGTCGAGGTCCACCCCCAGGGAGGCCATGCGCAGACGGTTGGGCTCCAGCCGCAACTGGGGCGAATCGGCACTGAACCGTGTGCTCACCCGCTCGAAGTCGCCCGTGGCCGTGGCCGCGGCGATGAAGTCACGGGTGGCTTTCTCGAAATCGCTCAGGCTGAGCCTGCCGCCACTGAGATCCAGCAACTCCAGCTCCAGTCCCCCCTCGCTGCTGAAGCCCCGAACCACCGGTGGCACGCTCACCAGCACGGTGGCTTCGCTGATCTTGCTGCGCAGTTGTTTGGAGAGCCGCTCCGCCACCGCGGTGTTGCTGTCCTCCGCTCGCGATCCTCGCTGCTCGAGCGGTTTCAGGCGCAGAAAGAAGATGCCCCGGTTCGGGGCGCTGTCGCCGAAGGAACGACCGGAGTAGAAGTTGCCCACCCGTACCAGAGGTTCACGGGCCACCTGCTCCCGCACCTGCTCCATCACGGCTTCGGTGCGCTGAATCGAGGCTCCTCCGGGCAGCACCACCACCCCGCGGATCTGACTGTCGTCTTCCTGCGGAACGAACGCCGTGGGCAGTTGTCCCAGTCCCCAGCCGGCCAGGACCAGACCACCCAGCAGCCCCAGCAGGATGCGGCGCCGCCAGCGAAAGCTGCGATCCAGGGACCGGCCGTACTGCTCGCCGAGTCGGTGGATCCAGCGCTGCGGCCGATCCAGCAGCCGGCGCATCCAGCGCGGTTCCTTCCATCCGTGCTGCAGCAGCCAGCTGGAGGCCACAGGCGTGAAGGTGAGGGCGTTGATGGTCGAGAAGAGGATCGTGGCGCTGATCGTGATCGCGATCGGTTGGTAGAGGCGGCCCACACTGCCGGGCATCGCCAGCACCGGCAGGAACACCACCACCAGCACCAGGGAGGTGGCGATCACGGCACTCCCCAGCTCCTGCATGGCGTTGTAGGCCGCTCGCCCGGGTGGTTCACCCGCTTCAAGGCGGCGGCCGATGTCTTCGCTGACCACGATCGCGTCATCCACCACCAGGCCCGTGGCCAGCACCATGCCGAACAGGCTGAGGGTGTTGATCGAGCTGTCCGTCAGGCGCAGCACCGTGAAGCTCCCCACCAGAGCCACGGGAACCGCGACGGCGGTGATGGCCGCCAGGCGGCTGTTGCCCAGGGCCATCAGCAGCACCAGCAGCACCAGCAGCACCGCATCCCGCAGGCTCCTCCAGGTGAGCTGGATGCTTTCCCGCACGCTGTCGGCCACATCAACGATGCGCTGCAGCTCCACCCCCAGCGGGAACTCGGGCTCCAGCCGGGTCAGCGCTGCGTTGACCGCCTTGCTCACCTCAAGGGCGTTGCTGCCGTCGCGCTGGAAGATCAGCACTGCCAGGGTGGGCTGCCCAGCCAGGTTCATGGCCGTGCTCTCGAAGCTTTCCTCATCGAGGACGACCCGCCCCACGTCTTTGAGCTGCACCACACCGCCATTGCCGGCTCGGCTGATCACCAGACCCTCCAGTTCACTGGCGCTGCGCAGCCGCCCTTCCATCTCCAGGGGCAGAGTGATCTCCTGACCGGGTGGGCTGGGTGCATCGCCCACCTGGCCCAGGGCGGCAAGAACGTTCTGCTCCTCCAGGGCGTCTTCGATGTCGGTGATGGTGAGGTTGCGCTGCTCCAGAGCCACGGGATCGAGCCAGAGCCGAAAGGCCAGTTCACTGCCGCCTGCGACCGCCACATTGCCCACCCCGGGCACCCGCTGAAGCTCATCCCTCAGGCGCTGGTCGAGCCAGCCGCTGAGGAAGGCATCGCTGTACATCCCCTTCGGGGTGCTGAAGCTCACCACCATCAGCAGGTCGTCGGAGCTGCGACGCACCTGAACGCCCAGACGGGCAACCTCGGGCGGCAGCCGGCGATTCACCAGAACAGCTTCGTTCTGGGCATTGATCTGGTTGAGCTCAGGATTGCCCCCCTCGAACGTGAGGGTGATCGAACTGCCGTTGGCGGAACTGGTGGAGCGGATGCTCTCCAGCCGTTCCAGCCCATTCAGCTGCCGCTCCAGTGGGGTGGTGACCCCCTGCTCCACAGCCAGAGCCCCACCCCCTGGATAACTGGCGCGCACGTTCACCCGCACAGGAGCGATCGGGGGCAGGTTCTCCACCTGCAGGCCGGGGAGGCTGAGCAGGCCCGCCATCACGATCAGCAGGCTCACCACCAGGGTGAGCACCGGCCGGCGCAGGAAAGGATCGGAGACCGACATCGAAAGGGCCGCTCGGAGCACGCCCGGGGAGTCTGCCTGTCCTGACCATTGTTCTGGGGCCCTCAGTCCCGGGGGCTGACCTCGTCCCATGAAAAACCCCGCCGGAGCGGGGCTTGGCACAACACCACCGACTCACCACGTGAGCGGTTGATTCAGGCCCTGCGGCGGTTGGCTCAGCCGATGCCGGAGAGGTCGACCAGCGGGGAGATCAGAGGCGACCCGGCCAGGAACCAGGCGAAGGCTGCGCCACCACAGCCACCCAGCCAGAAGCCGCTGGCGAATTCGGCCCAGCCCGCTTTGGTGAAAAGATCAGCGGGAGGGTTGTCGATCGTGACGTCGGGCGGCTGCACGCTGGGGCCTGTGCCGGCGGTGCCGTAGATCGAGAGACAGACCGTGAGGATCGTGACCAAACCGATGGCAGCGAGAAGGCCCGAGGTGCTGGCGTAATCGGTGTTGCGAAGGGGCCCCGTCATGGCAAACGGGCCGTACAGCAGGAAGCCATGGGCCATTCCGACCTCAAGGCCCCGGCGGTTGGGCGACAGGGAGGGCCGATAGGCCGGCAGAGCGTTCAGGAACGCCTTGGTGAAGTAGCTGCTGTTGACGGGGGTGGCCAGATTGCCGACGGTGGGGTCGGCGACGGGTTGCACGGTCATGGAGAAGAGAGGAAGAAGGAACGAACGCAGCAGGGTCGCAGGGGTGAATCGAGCCGCACAGGATCGTTGATATCAGTCGCGGGCTTCGATCACGTTGAACAACAGGGCCATGGCCACGGCAGGGCCAAGGATTCCAACGAAGGGAACAAGGATGGACGGCAGCCAGGCGGCGGCGAATTCTCCAGTCATGGCGCGGGCCAATACAGCAACCGCCGGTACTGTAAAGATCACTGCGGGGCAGGCCTTGTCGGCCTGTCGTTGCGACATAAAAGTTCAATCCGATGCAGCAGGTCCTCCCCGCCGCCGCCGCTCTCCTGCTGGCGTTCTGGCTGCTTCGGCGTCGCAGGCACCCCCTGCTGCCCTTCAGTGACGGCAGGGCTGTCGCCGCTCTCAACCGAGCCCAGGCCACCCAGGTGGAGCAGGTGGAGCCCCCTGTCGCTCCCTTTGACGTGGAGGAGCGGCGTCAGGCTCCCCTGCCCGCGGTGGCACCAGGGCTGATCGAGCTGGCGGCTCCCGGCTCCGGACGACTCCTGGATCCCCGTGGGCGGCGGCAGCTTCTCTCAGCACTTCGTGCCGCTGCTTCAAGCAGCGACCAGGAGCGTCTGGCCGCCATGAGCACCTGCCTGGCCTGGGGCGATCGGGCCAGCCTGCCGCTGCTTCGGCGGGCCCGCTTCGATCCCGACCCTCGGGTGGCTGCCCTGGCCGCCGAGGGGATCGCGGCCTTCCGGGGTCGGCCAGCCGCTGCGGCCCTGGGGCCTCAACCCGCCAGGCTGCCGCGCAATGTGGCGCGCACCCGGTAGATCGGGCGGCCCTGACTTTCGTGGTATGTGCGCATCTGCAATTCCGCCAGCAGCCCGAAGCAGAACAGCTGGATGCCGGCCACGATCGCCAGCACCGCCACCATCAGCAGAGGCCGGGCGCCCACGTCGGCATTGAGGAAGATCTTCTCACCGAGCAGCACCACCCCCAGCACAAGGCCAATCGCCAGGCAGGCCAGCCCACCGAAGCCGAACACATGCATCGGACGGGTCAGGAAGCGCTTCATGAACCAGACCGTGAGCAGATCCATCAGCACCCGAAACGTGCGATCGATCCCGTACTTGCTCTGGCCGAAGCGGCGGGCGTGGTGGTTCACCTTCACCTCGGTGATGCGGGCCCCCTCGATGAAGGCCAGCGCCGGCAGGAAGCGATGCAGTTCTCCGTAGAGGTTCATGTCCGCCACCACTTCGCGTCGGTAGGCCTTGAGGGAGCAGCCGTAATCGTGAAGCCGCACCCCGGTGACGCGGGCAATCAGCCGGTTCGCGATCTTGGAGGGCAGCAGGCGCTGGATGGCTGCATCCTGCCGCTGGTGACGCCAGCCGCTCACCAGGTCGTAGCCCTCCTCCAGGCGTTCCAGCAACAGGGGGATGTCGGCGGGATCGTTCTGCAGGTCGCCATCGAGGGTGACAATCACCGCGCCGTGGCTGGCATCAAAGCCGGCGGCCATGGCGGCGGTCTGGCCGTAGTTGCGGCGCAGCAGCACAGCCACCAGCTCAGGGGTCGCTGCGGCAAGCGCCTCCAGCCGCGCTGCGGTCCCATCACTGGAGCCGTCGTCGACCAGCACCAGCTCGAAGCGGCGACCGAGGGGCCTCAGGCTGGCGAGCACCTGCTCCACCAGTGGATCCAGGCTGTCCTCCTCGTTGTAGAGGGGGATCACCACCGAGAGCTCGGGTCCGCGCGACGCATTCATGACGGCCGGTGCTGCATCGGCATGCAACCTACGGGAGCCCCTGGTCAGGGCAGGGTGGTGCCGTCATGGCTGCGCACCACCCGCCCGGCCCCGCGCAGCTCTCTGCGGTAATGCCGCGACACGGGGTGGTCGGCTTCCGGGCTGAGCTGGTCGACACCAAGACCATCGCGGCCATGCTCCCGGCCGGAGCTGTGCAGGTAGCGCCCCGCGCCCAGATACAGCCCCACATGGGTGCAGCGCTGGGGGCGGCCGAAGAAGATCAGATCCCCCGGCCGCAGCAGCGCGAAGACCCCGGGGCGGACCGCCACCGGCTGGCAGAACCGCTCCTGCTGGTAGGCGTCGCGGGGGATCCAGATCCCTTCGCTGGCAAACGCGCTCTGCACGAAGCCGGAGCAGTCGTAGTCGGGGCCGAGTGTGCCCCCCCAGAGATAATGGTTGGGCTGGTGGCGGGCTTTCTCGGCAAAGGCCAGCACCGCCGGCAAGCGGGCACTGATGCGGCTTGACCCCAGGGGGTGGGGGCGGCGGGGCAGGGCTGGGACGGCCCGCTCCAGCAGGTCACTGATCTCCAGCCAGCAGGGGTAGCCATCCTCCAGCAGGCGAGCCCGCACCCGGTTCCCCTCCCGCTGGACGAGCAGCTGCAGCGCGCGGCCGCGACGGGCCTGGGTGGCCAGTCCAGGGCCGCTGGAGCGGGCATGCCCATCGATGTCAGCCGTCAGCCGCCAGCAGCGGCCGGGGACCAGCCCAGCCAGGCTCGTCTCGGTTCCTACGCTCTCCATGGCAGCTGACGGTACCGATGGCGTTCTACAGCCTTGATGCGGCGATGGGCGCGATCCTCGAAGACCACCTCCATGCCATGGAGCTCCAGGGCCGCCCGGGTCTCACCTCCCAGGTTTCGATCACCTGGTTGCGCTACCCACGCAGCCTGATCGGTGCGGCTGAGGCCAACGAGACGTCCGGTCCCTGGCTGCAGCACCCGGCAGGGGCCTCCTGGGCAGGGTCCCGGGCCCGCTATCCCGCCAGCGTGGTCAAGCTCTTCTATCTGGCCGCCACCGAAGCCTGGCTGCAGCGTCAGCTGCTGGAAGACGGGGCTGAGCTGCGCCGGGCGATGGCAGACATGATCCGTGATTCCAGCAACGACGCCACCGCTGTGCTGGTGGACTGGCTCACGGGCACCACCAGCGGCCCCGACCTGCCGGAGCGGCCGCTGCAGGCCTGGATCGAGCGCCGCCAGCTGGTGAACCAGTGGTTCGCCTCCCTGGGCTGGCCGGAGTTCGATGGGTGCAACGTCTGCCAGAAAACCTGGGGGGATGGCCCCTATGGACGGGAGCGGCAGTTCTACGGACCGGCACTGGAGAACCGCAACCGCCTGAGCACCGATGCCACCGCCCGGCTGCTGCACCTGATCATGGCCGGGGGTCTCGTGTCCCCCCCCGCCTGCGCCCGGATGCGGGACCTGCTGGCCCGCTCGCTCGATCCCGGGCTGCTGGCGGCGGATCCTGAAAATCAGGTGGACGGCTTCATCGGTGCAGGCCTCTCGGCCGGCGCACGGCTGTGGAGCAAGGCAGGCTGGATGAGCCAGGCCCGCCACGACGCGGCCTACGTGGAGAGCGAAGGACGCGCTCCTTTCCTGCTGGTGATCTTCAGTGAAGGGACGGAGCGGGCCTGCGATCAGGAGCTTCTGCCCGAGCTGAGCGACGCTCTCAGCCAGGCCAGTGTGCTGAGCTGAGCGCTGCCTGCCGGGCAAGCTGGGATGGCAGGGCCAGGCCGCCGGGGGCAGGACCTTGAAACGGAGAGGGAGGGATTCGAACCCTCGACAGAAGTTGCCTCCTGTAACTCCTTAGCAGGGAGCCGCTTTCAACCACTCAGCCACCTCTCCAGGGGGCCCGCTGAGCTTATCAGCGATCGCGTTCAGCTTCGTCGGTGCGCAAGCGGGGCAGGCGGTGCTTGAAGCCGCAGAGAATTTCCCAGGGGATGGTGCCACTGGCCTGCGCCCACTCCTGGGGCCCGATGCGCTCGCCGCCGTCCTCCCCCAGCAGGGTGACCACGGAGCCCACCTCCAGCTGGGGAGCGTCGGTGGCATCGATCAGCAGCTGATCCATGGTGATGGCCCCCACCTGGGTCAGCCTGCGCCCGGCGAAGAGCACCTCCAGCCGGTTGCTGAGCAGCCTGGGAACCCCATCGGCATACCCGATCGTGACCACCGCCAGACGGCTGGCTCGGCGGGTGCGGTATTGATGGCCGTAGCTGACTCCCACCCCCGCGGGCACCTCGCGGATCAGGCAGACCCTGGCTCGCACGCTCATGGCGGGCTGCAGCGGCACGCGGGCACTCAGGTGGGGAGCCGGCGACTGGCCGTAGAGGGCCAGGCCGACGCGCACCAGGTCGTAGTGGAGCCGGTGGCTGCTCAGGGTGCCGGCGGAATTGGCCAGATGACGGCTGCCGGTGGTGAGCCCCAGCTCTCCGGCGCCACGCAGCACCTTCTCGAAGCGATCCTGCTGGAGGCCCGTGAGGCCATCAGGGTCCTGGTGGGGGGCATCGGCATCGGCCAGGTGGGAGTAGACCCCCGCCACGTTCACCGCGTCCAGTTCATGGAGGGCCTTCAGCAACCTGACCCCATCGCTCCAGTCCACCCCGAGCCGCGCCATGCCGGTGTCGACCTTGAGCTGAAGCGCCATGGAACGGCCACTGCCACTGGCCAGGTTCTGGCAGAGGAGGGCTTCGCGCATGCCGCTGATGGTGGGCATCAGCTCCCAGTCGAGGCAGCTGCGCAGCTCATCCGGGTTGATCAGGTTCCCCATCACCAGCAGCGGCACCTCCAGGCCCGCCTGGCGCAGCTCGATGCCTTCCTGCAAGGTGGCCACCCCCAGCGATGTGGCGCCGCCGTCCAGGGCGGCTCGCGCCACCGGGGCCGCGCCATGGCCGTACCCATCGGCCTTGACCACGGCCATCAGGGATGATCCCGGAGCGAGCCAGCGACTCAACGCCCGGGCATTGCGCTCAATGGCTCCCTCATCCACCTCCACCCAGGCCCTCTGCCGCGGATGCAGCCCTGGGGCTGGGGCCGTGAACGGCTGGGGATCCTCAGGCGGGCGCTGGCTGGGCTGGGGCATCGGTGCCTTCACGAACGGGCATCACAGCAGAGATCGCTGGGTTGTGAACCGTACGACCAATCTCGTGCCAGATGGTTGAGACCCGTTAGCATGCCGGCCATCTGGGGAGCTGGCACCCCTCCCATGGACCATGCGCGGTGAGCCAGGTTCTGGTCCTGAATGCGTCTTATGAGCCACTGAACATCACCAGCTGGCGCCGCGCCACGGTGATGCTGCTCAAAGGGAAGGCCGAGGGCCTCGAGCACGACCCCATGCATCCCATCCGCGGAGAGATGCTGCTCCCTTCGGTGATCCGCCTGAGGCAGTTCGTGCGGGTCCCCTACAAGCAGTTGCCGCTCACTCGCCGCAACATCTTCCAGCGCGACGGCCACAGTTGCCAGTACTGCGGCTATCACGGGGAGCTCCTGTCGATCGACCATGTGATCCCCCGGAGCCGCGGCGGCATGGACACCTGGGAGAACGTCACCACGGCCTGTCTGCGCTGCAATGTGCGCAAGGGAAGTCGCACCCCCCGGGAAGCGGCCATGCCCCTGGCCCGGGTGCCCCGCCGGCCCGTGAGCACCCTTTATTTCGAGGCGACCCGCCACATCCGCTCGGGCCGTCAGGAGTGGGCCAAGTATGTGATCGGGGCCTGAGAGGGCTCTTCCGAACAACCCCCCCTCAGCTTGAGCCCTCCTCAGCCAGCTGCTCCAGCTGGATCTTCTGTTCTTGCGCCACGCAGGCGCCGATCACATCGGCGAGCTGCCCCTGCAGCACCGGTTCGAGGGCGAAGTTGCGGCCCAGCCGGTGATCGGTGACCCGGTTGTCCTTGGCGTTGTAGGTGCGGATCTTTTCGCTGCGCTCTCCGCTGCCCACCTGGGCGCGGCGGGCGGAACTCTCGGCGGCGGCGGCCTCTGCCAGTTCCCGTTCCAGAAGCTTCGCCCGCAGGATCTCCAGGGCACGCTCACGGTTCTGCAACTGTGAGCGCTCCTGGGTGCAGAAGACCCTGATGCCAGTGGGTTTGTGCAGCAGATCCACGGCTGTTTCCACCTTGTTGACGTTCTGCCCGCCGGCGCCGCCTGAGCGGGCCGTGCTGATCTCGAGGTCGCCCGGATCGAGCTCGACTTCCACCGGATCGGCCTCCGGCATCACCGCCACGGTCGCGGTGGAGGTGTGCACCCGTCCCTGGGACTCGGTCGCGGGCACCCGCTGGACCCGATGCACGCCTGCTTCGTACTTGAGCTGGCTGTAGACCCCCTCTCCGCGGATGGCCAGGATCAGTTCCTTGAAGCCGCCCAGGTCGGATTCGGAGGCACTCAGCGGCTGCACCCTCCAGCCCAGGGTCTGGGCAAAGCGTTCGTACATCCGTGCCAGATCGCCCGCCCACAGAGCGGCTTCATCCCCCCCGGTGCCGGCGCGGATTTCCAGCATCACGCTGCGCTCATCGCGGGGGTCCCTGGGGAGCAGGGCAAGGGTGAGCTGCTGCTCGAGCGCGTCGATCTGACCCCCCAGCTCCCTGAGTTCCTCCTGGATCAGGGCATCCATCTCAGGGTCCCCCTTGCTCTGGCGGGCCAGCTGACGGCTGTCCTCCAGCTGGCCCTGGAGGCTGTGCAGGTGGTTGAGTCCCGTGGCCAGCGGTTCCAGCCGGGCCCGTTCCTTGGAGAGCCGACGCAATTCGGCGGGGTCGGCCGCCACGGCGGGATCGGCCAGCTGACGTTCCAGCACGTGGAAGGTGCGATCGGCAGCCTCAAGGCGCTGACGCAGCAGGGATGGATCCATGGGAGCGGGGACCAGACAGCACAAAGCCGGACACCCGTGGGCGTCCGGCTTCCAAAGACAAACCAGCGGGGATCAGGCCTCGGCCTCGCCCTTCGCTTCTTCGCTGCTGGGCTTGGTGTTGGCGCTCTCGGTACTGCCCATGCCGTACTTGCGCATGAAGCGGTCCACGCGCCCCTCGGTGTCGAGGATCTTCTGGGTGCCGGTGTAGAAGGGATGGTTGCCACTCCACACGTCCACGTGAAGCTCGGGCTGCGTGGAGCCGGTGGTCATCACCACCTCTCCGTTGCAGATCACCTTGGCATCGGGAAACCAGGTGGGATGGATGTCGGCCTTGGGCATGGCTGGGTGGGCTGAATGGAGAGGGAAAGGATCAGCGCTTGGAGAACTGGGGCGCTTTACGGGCTTTCTTCAGTCCGTACTTGCGACGCTCCTTGGCCCGGGGATCACGGCTGAGGTGACCTTCAGTCTTGAGGGGTTTGCGGTTGTCGGGGGAGAGCTCGCAGAGGGCGCGGGCAGCGCCCTGCTTGATCGCATCGGCCTGGCCGGTGAGTCCGCCGCCTTTGACGTTGACCAGCAGGTCGTACTCGGCGGAGAGCCCCAGGGTGTCGAGCGGCGACTTGACCGCGCTGAGGTAACTGGGATTGTAGTTGAGGTAGTTGTCGCCGGGGCGGCCGTTGATCGTGATCGAGCCTGTGCCGGGAACGACACGCACACGGGCTACAGCCGTTTTACGACGACCTGTGCCCCAGTAGACGACGCGGTTGGAAGCGGTGCTCATTGGGCGGTGGCGGAAGGATCGAGGGACAGAACCTGAGGCTGCTGGGCGGCGTGGGGGTGCTCGGCACCCTTGTACACCTTCAGCTTGCGGAACAACTGTCGGCCGAGGGCGTTGTGGGGAAGCATGCCCTTGATGGCCTTCTCGACGATCCGTTCGGGCAGGCGCGCCTGAAGAGCGGAGAAGGTTTCAGTCTTCATCCCGCCAGGACGGCCGGAGTGACGGCGGTAGATCTTCTGGCTGGCCTTGTTGCCGCTGATGCGGATCTTGTCGGCATTGATGATGACCACGAAGTCACCGGTGTCCAGGTGGGGGGTGAAGGTGGGTTTGTTCTTGCCACGCAGCACGCTGGCCACCTCACTGGCCAGACGGCCGAGGGTCTGATTCTCGGCGTCCACCAGATACCACTGGCGGTCGAGGGAATCGAGAGAGGGAACGGAGGTCTTGTTCATCGCACCGGCAGGCCGGATCGGAGTAAGGCACCATCCCGAAGGATGGGGCTGGACAGAGGTGGAAGGGCCGTGCCGGCGGAGAGGCTCCAGCGGCGTGACGCGCAGTTCCTGAGCCTAAACCTTGGCCCATTGGCCCGTCTCCGGGACTCCGCTGGACGTATCCAGTGGCGAGCACGCCTCGTTGCTGTCAGACAGCGGGGGTGGGCTCAGGGAAGGAAGCTCCGGCGGATCCTGGCATTCCAGCCAGAGCCGCGGTTGGCAATCATACCAGGCTGAGTGCGGGAAAGGCGATGTGGGATAGCCAACCCGCAGCAGGCAGAGCCCGTGGGCTGGGGCCGCCTCTTTCACCTCCGAGCGTGCACGCCGTCGCCAGCGGGTCTCAAATCCGTCCGGACTCAAGCGATCCTCACCCACGGCCACCAACTGGCCCATGATCAGGCGCACCATGCCGTACAGAAAACCACTGGCCTGGATCTCGGCCACGACCAGGTCGCCGTCACGTTCCAGACTCACGGCCTGCACCTTGGTGCGGGCGTGGGGGCGGCGGCTGCCGGCCCGCTGGTAGGCGCTGAAATCATGGGTGCCGAGCAACCCACGCAGGGCCCGGGCCATCGCGCCCTCGTTCAGACGCCTCTGGTAGCGGTGCCAGCTCCAGGGGGAGAGGAACAGGTTGGGCCTGCGGCCGTTGTAGAGGGTGTAGCGGTAGCGGCGGTAACTGGCGGAGAAACAGGCGTGCCAGCTGGAGGGAACCACTGCGGCCGCCCTCACCCGGATGGAGGCGGGCAGCCGGCCGTTGATGGCCGCGGCCCAGCGCTGGGCGGGGATCGGTCCGCTCGCCTCAAAATGCACCACCTGGCCGGCCGCATGGACTCCGCTGTCGGTCCGTCCGGCGGCCATGGCCCGCATCGGCCGGTGCGGATCAAGTTGGGCCAGGGCCTGCTCCAGGGTCTCCTGCACACTCAGCTGCCCTGGCTGGCGCTGCCAACCACAGAAGGAAGACCCCTCGTACTGCAGACAGAGGGCGATTCGACGAATCCCCTCCTGCGTGGACAACAGGGATGCTGGAGCGAAGTCGTGGGGCGTCAGACCAGCTCGATGATGGCCATTTCGGCGTTGTCACCCCGGCGGGGGACAGTACGGATGATCCGGGTGTAGCCGCCGCTGCGCTCGCCATAGCGCTCCTGCGCCTTGTCAAACAGGGAGTGAACCAGCTGCTTGTCGAAGATGTAGCCAATGGCCCGCCGACGGGCGGCCAGGCTGCCGTCCTTGGCCAGGGTGATCATCCGCTCCGCCTCATCACGCAGGGCCTTGGCGCGAGCCTTGGTGGTGGTGACACGGCCCTCGCGGATCAACTGGGTGGTGAGGCCCCGCAGGAGGGCTTTGCGTTGGTCGGCGGGACGTCCGAGCAGGGGGACGCGGCACTGGTGTCGCATGGTTCCGGGAGAGGAAAGGAAAAGGGAGGAAACGGTGCCGCTCAGGCAGTGGTCCGGCTCTGGGGCAGGGAGATGCCGATGCGCTCCAGCGCTTCGATCACCTCATCAGCCGATTTGGAGCCGAAGTTCTTGATCTCGAGGAGATCCTCGTAGCTGAAGCCCATCAGGTCGGAGACCGAATTGACCTGCGCCCGCTTGAGGCAGTTGTAGGCCCGCACCGAGAGGTTCAGCTCCTCCAGGGGGATCTGGCTTTCAGCCGATGGCTCAGGCTCGAGGCCAGGCTCCTCGACCATGGTCAGGCTGGCCAGGGGCTGGAACAGGGCAATCAGCTGATTGGCTGCCTGGGCCATGGCGTCATCGGGAGTGATCGAGCCACTGGTGACGATCTCCAGGCGCAGGCGTTCCCGGGCCGAACCGCCTTCGCCAACAGCTGTTTCGTCGACCGTGTAGTTCACCCGTCGAACGGGCATGAACACGGCATCGATCTGCAGCAGGTCGATGGCGCTGGTGTCTTCATGGTGGCGATCCACCGGCCGGTAGCCGACCCCACGCTCCACGTGCACCTCAAGCTCCAGGGAGTGACCTTCGGCCACGGTGGCGATCGGGCGATCGAAATCGATCACCTGAACCTGGGAGGAGAACTGAAGATCACCTGCCGAGACGCTGGCTGGACCATTGACGACCAAGCGGCCGATCTCGAGGTCGCGGTTTCGGCTGTTGACCACGACTTCCTTGCAGTTCAGCAGGATGTCGAGGACGTCTTCACGAACACCGGGGATGGTGGCGTACTCATGGTTGACCCCGGCGATGCGCACGGCAGTGATGGCACTGCCTTCCATGCCGCCCATCAGAACCCGGCGCAGGGCGTTCCCCAGGGTGATGGCTTGGCCGCGGTCGAGGGGCCCGATCACGAACACACCGGTCTGGGAGCGGTCGTCGGCGATGGAATGCTCGACCCGATCGATCTGATACTGATGCACGGCCTGATGGTGGTGAGGAGGAACGCCGGGAGGCGGTTGGAAGCGGGGATTCAGACCCGGCGGCGCTTGGAGCGGCGGCAGCCGTTGTGGGGCAGGGGGGTGACATCCCGGATCAGGGTGATCTCGAGTCCGGCCACCTGCAGGGCACGGATGGCGGTTTCACGCCCGGAGCCGGGGCCACGGACCAGCACTTCGATCTGGCGCATGCCTTGGTCCAGGGCCCGGCGGCCGGCGGCCTCGGCAGCCGTCTGGGCGGCGAAGGGGGTGCCCTTGCGGGCTCCCTTGAAGCCGCTGGCCCCGGCCGACGACCAGGAGATCACCTCACCGGCGGTGTCGGTGATCGACACGATCGTGTTGTTGAAGGTGCTCTGGATGTGTGCCACACCGTTGGGCACGTTGCGCTTGGTCTTTTTTGCGCCGGTTTTCTTGGCTGGCTTCGCCATGGACGGGGGCCTGGTGGGGTGAGGTGGTGAGGGATCTGACCGCCGTGGTGGGGTCGGACGGGAGAGTTACTTCTTCTTGCCGGCCACGGTCTTGCGGGCGCCGCGGCGGGTACGGGCATTGGTGCGGGTGCGTTGGCCACGCACGGGCAGGCCCATACGGTGACGGCGACCCCTCAGGCAGCCGATGTCCTGGAGGCGCTTGAGGGCCATGCCCTCCTGACGACGCAGGTCGCCCTCGAGAGTGAAACTTTCGGTGGCAGCCCGCAGTTTCTGGACATCAGCGTCTTCGAGGTCCTTGACGCGGGTGTCGGGGTTGACGCCGGCTTTGGCCAGGATTTTCTGGGCACGGGTGAGCCCGATCCCGTAGACGTACGTGAGAGAAATCTCGACCCTCTTGTCACGAGGGATATCGACACCGGCAATCCGAGCCACGAAGAAAACGATTCAGTAGGGCAGAGGGAGCCCGGCCGTTGAAGGCAGGGCGGTGTGCCCGAAGGGGCACTGGGAAAGAAGAGCTCGGCTCAGGTCAGCCCTGACGCTGCTTGTGCTTGGGGTTGGTGCAGATCACCATCACCCGGCCGTGGCGACGAATCACTCGGCACTTCTCACACATCTTCTTGACTGAGGCACGCACCTTCATGGGCGGCGGCACTCCATTTTGCAAACAGCTACCGTATCACATGGGTCAACCCAGGATGCTGCTGATCCTGGAGGCCACCGCCTCCACCGATCCTTCGGCCTCCACCTCCCGGATCAGGCTCAGGTTGCGGTAGAAGGCGATCAAGGGCGCAGTCTGTTCACGATAGACCTCCAGACGGTGGCGGATCACCGCTTCGTTGTCGTCCTCGCGGCCTCGGCTGAGCAGGCGCTGCAGGAGGATTCCGTCGTCGAGCTGGAGCAGGATCACGTGCTGGATCGGCTTCTGCAGTTCGTCGAGCAGCTCGCCGAGGGCTTCGGCCTGGGCCAGGTTGCGGGGAAAGCCATCCAGCAGCCAGCCACCGTCATGGCCGAGCAGGCGAGCCCGCACGATCGCCAGCACCAGTGCGTCGCTCACCAGCTCACCCCGTGACATCACGGTCTGGGCTTCGGCTCCCAGCTCCGTTCCCGCCTGCACTTCCGCCCGCAGCAGGTCGCCTGTGGAGAGGTGGAGCAGCTGGCGACCTTCGGCCAGCTGCTGGGCCTGGGTGCCCTTGCCGGCGCCGGGGGGGCCGAGGAAGAGAAGACGGTCGGACATGACGGGTGAGGGCGTCTGGGAATGGCGGCCAGGGCTGGAGGGGATCACTCCCTCACCATGCCCTCATAGCGCTGGGAGATCACGTATGTCTGGACCTGTTTGGCGGTGTCGATGGCGACACCGACCAGAATCAGCAGGGAGGTGGCACCCAGACCCTGGAAGGTGCGCACCTGGGTGGCGCCTTCCACGGCGGAGGGAATGATCGCCACCGCCCCCAGGAAGAGACCACCCAGCAGGGTCAGTCGGTTCTGCACGCCGCTGAGGTACTGGGCGGTGGCGGAGCCTGGCCTGACACCGGGAATGGCCACACCCCCTCGCTTGAGGTTGGTGGCGATGTCGATCGGATTGATCGTGAGCGAGGCATAGAACAGGGAGAAGCCACAGATCAGCGCAAAGAAGATCAGGGCATAGAGCCAGGGGGTGCTGCTGTTGGGGTTGAGGTAACCGGCCAGCTGGATCAGCCAGGGAGCCCTGGTGATGTTGGCGATGGTCAGGGGCAGGAAGACGACAGCGGAAGCGAAGATGATGGGCATCACGCCACCGGCGTTCAGCTTGAGCGGCAGGTAGCTCTGGCGACTGGCGAGAGCCGCCTGGCCTGCCTGACGCTTGGCGCTCACGATCGGGATGCGCCGGCTGCCCTCCTGCACGAAGATGATCCCCACGATCGTGACCAGGAAGATCAGAACGAGCACCACGATGCCGCCGATGGTGGCCCGGTCACCACTCTCGGCGAGCTTCACGGTGGAGCCGAGCGCCCTCGGCAGGGTGGCCACGATGTTCACGAAGATCACCAGCGAGGCGCCTTGGCCGATCCCCCGTTCGGTGATCACTTCACTGATCCACATCACCACGATCGCGCCGGTGACGAGCGCCAGGGTGGTCTGGATCACGAACACCGGTACCGGGATGCCGGGAAGGGCGTACTGGCGCAGGATCAGGGCGAAGACGGTGCTCTGAAGAAGGCCCCAGCCCAGGGCCACATAGCGGGTGATCTGGGCGATCTTGCGTCTCCCGGCTTCCCCTTCGTTCTTCTGGAGATCCTCCAGCTGGGGCAGGGCGGCTGTGAGCAGCTGCAGGATGATCGATGCGTTGATGAACGGCAGGATCCCGAGGGCGAACACCCCGAGGGTGGAGATCCCTCCGCCGGTGAAGATGTCGAGGAAGCCGATCAGCTGGCCACCCTGCTGAATGAACTGCTGAAAGGCCACCCGATCGATGCCCGGCACGGGGATGTAGATCCCCAGACGCACAAGCAACAGCAAGCCAAGGGTGGTGAGGACCCGATCCCTCAGTCCCTTGGACTGGACCACCTGGGTGAGGATTTCCGCGGCACTGGGGTTGCGGCCCCGGCTGACGAGCATGGCGAGAAGGGATGAGGGACGGGCTGGCGAAACGGGAGCTGCTATGGCAAAGCCGCCTGCACGGCCATGGGGCGGCGGCAGGCGGCTGGTTGCTCGGCGCACCCTTGAAGAGCAGGGGGCGGACCGTGACCGATCAGTCGATCAGCTCGCAGCTGCCACCTGCTGCCTCGATCTTGGCGCGAGCCGAGGTGGTGAAGGCGGCCGCCTCGACAGTCAGCTTCACATCCAGATCACCGCTGCCGAGGATCTTCAGCGGATGCTTGGGGCTGGTGACCAGACCCGACGCCACGAGGGTGTCGAGGTTGACGGTGCTGCCGGCCTTGAGCCCTGAGAGCTTGGCCACGTTCAGCACGGTGAAGTGCCGGGGGTTGACCAGGGGGAAATGCTTGAGCTTCGGAATCCTGCGGTAGAGAGGCATCTGGCCGCCTTCAAAGCCTGGACGGGTGGGTCGGCCCGAGCGGGACTTCTGGCCGCGCATGCCGAACCCGCAGCTGGCGCCCTGGCCGGCGGCGATGCCACGGCCTTTGCGCAGTTTGCGCCGACGGGCACCGGTCTGGGGGGTGAGGGTGCTGAGAGAGAGGGTCATGGGGCTCAGGAGTAGATCTGCTCGAGGGAGATGCCCCGTTCCTTGGCCGTCTCCTTGTGGGTGCGCAGAGACTGCAGCGCCTGAATGGTGGCGCGGGCATTGTTGAGGGGAGTCTTGCTGCCCAGGCGTTTGGCCAGCACATTCTTGATCCCGGCCAGCTCGAGCACAGTACGGATCGAGCCGCCCGCGATCACGCCGGTGCCAGGGGCCGCCGGGCGCATCAGGATGCTGGCGGCACCGTCGACGCCATGGCCGTCGGTGGGGATGGAGCTGGTGCGGGTCAGGGGAACCTTCACCAGGTGCTTCTTCCCATCGGCGACGCCCTTGCGCACGGCGCCGATCACATCACCCGCCTTGCCGACGCCCACACCCACCTGGCCGCGTTCGTTACCGACCACGACGATGGCTCGGAAGCTCATCTTCTTGCCGCCTTTGACGGTCTTGGAGACACGGCGGATCTGCACCACCCGCTCCTGCCATTCGGAGTCGCGCTCCTGGCCACGGCGGTTGTCGCGGCGTCCGCCGCCACCACGGCGGTCACCACCACCGCCACCACGGTTGCCGCCACCGCGGCGTTCCTGCTGAGCTTCGGCAGCAGCGGGAACGCCGACGGCCGCGGATGGCACGTCGCTGGATTTGGTCTGTTCGTTGGTTTCGGTCATGGTTGGAGGCGGTTCAGAACTGAAGGCCCGCTTCCCGGGCGGCATCGGCGAGGGCCTTGACCCGGCCGTGGTACAGGTTGCCACCGCGGTCGAAGACCACCTGCTGGATTCCCCTGGCGATGGCGCGGGTGGCCAGCAGCTGGCCCACGGCGACGGAGGCGTCGCGGGTGGCACTCGACTCGAGGCTGGTGCGCAGATCCTTGTCGAGGGTCGAGGCTGCACAGAGGGTGGCCTGGGCCGCGTCGTCGATGACCTGGGCGTAGATGTGGTTGTTGGAGCGGAACACGGCCAGGCGAGGACGATCGGCGGTTCCGTTGAGATGGCGACGCAGACGGCGGTGACGCTTCTGGGTCTGCTGTTTTCTGGAAAGGGTGGACATGGCAGTACAGGGTGGGAACGCTCAGGCAGGCCTCATTTCTTACCGGACTTGCCGGCCTTGCGCAGGATGCGCTCACCCGCGTACTTGATGCCCTTGCCCTTGTAGGGCTCAGGAGGACGGATGGCGCGGATCTTGGCGGCTTCATTGCCCACCAGCTCCTTGTCGGCCCCGGACACCATCACCTGGGTGGTGCCCTCCACCGTGAAGCTGACGCCCTCAGGGGGAGTCACCTCCACCGGGTGGCTGTAGCCCGCACTGACCACCAGCTTGCGTCCCTGGACCTGGGCGCGGTAGCCCACTCCCACGATCTCGAGCTTGCGGGTGAACCCCTGACTGACACCCTCCACCATGTTGGCGACGAGGGTGCGGCAGAGGCCGTGACGTTCCCTGGAGCGGCGGCTTCCGTTGGAGGGGGTGACCACCAGGGTGTTGTCCTGCTGGCTGACCGCCACCCCATCGGGGAGGGTGCGGCTGAGCTCACCCTTGGGACCTTTGACCGTTACCGCCAGACCCGCCAGGGTGACATTCACCTTGTCGGGAACGGGGATCGGCGATTTACCAATACGAGACATGGATCGACTCCCTGATCAATAGATGTAGCAAAGCACTTCGCCGCCAACGCCCTGCTTGCGGGCATCGCGGTCGCTCATCACCCCTCTGGAGGTGGAGATGATCGCCACACCCAGGCCGCCAAGGACCTTGGGAAGCTGGCGGGTGTTCTTGTAGATGCGCAGACCTGGCTTGCTCACCCGCTGCACCGAACGGATGGTGGGCTGACGGTGCTTGCCACTGTATTTCAGCTCAAGAACAAGAAAGCGTTCAACGCCTTCTCCCTCCTCGCTGATCTGGGCGATGAAGCCTTCATGCTGCAGCACCTTGGCGATGCTGTGGGAGAGGCGTGAAGCAGGCACCTTGGTGGTCTGGTGCTTCTTCTCACTCGCATTGCGGATGCGGGTGAGCATGTCGGAAATCGGGTCGTGATTAGCCATGGTTGGGATCCGAAGAGGGGGCTCAGTTGCTGCGGAACGGCATTCCCATCTCGCGGAGGAGGGCCCGGCCCTCTTCGTCGTTGCGGGCGCTGGTCACGATGGTGATGTCCATGCCACGGATGGCGTCGATTTTGTCGTAGGAGATTTCGGGGAAGATGATTTGCTCCCGCACCCCCAGGGTGTAGTTGCCACGTCCGTCGAAGCTTTTCGGGCTGACGCCACGGAAGTCGCGGATGCGGGGCAGGGCCAGGTTGATCAGGCGCTCCAGGAAGGCATACATCCGATCCCCGCGAAGGGTGACGGCCACGCCGATCGGCATGCCTTGGCGAATCTTGAAGCCGGCGATGGCTTTCTTGGCGCGCGTTACCACAACCTTCTGACCGGTGATGGTGGCCAGTTCGCTGATGGAGGCTTCAAGAGCCTTGGCGTTCTGGGCGGCTTCGCCGAGTCCCCGGTTGATGGTGACTTTCACCACCTTGGGGACTTCATGGACGTTCGAGAGGGTGAGATCCTTGAGCAACTTGGGCAGGATCGTCTCCCGATAGCGCTGTTTGAGTGACATGGCGGGGATGGGGGGATGCGCTTCTGGGCGTTGTCAGAAAGCGGACAGGGTTCGTTCAGCGGTGGGAGCGGACGTGCTTGCCGTCAGGCAAGAACTTCACCCGTCTTCTTGAGGCGGCGCTTCTTGGTGCCGTCGGCCTCGACGACAAGCTCCACCCGGCTGGGGACGTTGTTGGCGGTGGAGAACACCATCACGTTGGAGGCATGGATGGAAGCCTCTTCGGTGAGGATCCGGCCTGATTCGCCTTCCTGGGTGGGCTTCATGTGACGGGTGCGCAGGTTGATTCCCTGCACCACAACACGGTTCTCGTTGGGAAGGGTGCGCAGGACCTCCCCGGTCTTGCCCTTGTCCTTACCGGCGATCACCTTGACGGTGTCGCCTTTGCGGATGCGCATCTTGACCCGCTGGAGGGGCCTGGTTTTTGGTGTGGCTGTGGCCATCTCAGATCACCTCCGGGGCGAGAGACACGATTTTGGTGAAGTTGCGCTCCCGCAGTTCCCGGGCCACAGGGCCGAACACCCGGGTGCCTTTGGGGTTGTTGTCGGTGCCGAGGATGACGGCGGCGTTGTCATCGAAACGGATGGCATTGCCGGTGTCACGGCGCAGGGTGGCCCTGGTGCGGACTACCACGGCCTTGACCACATCAGACTTCTTCACCCCCATGTTGGGCATGGCGTCCTTGACGGCAGCCACGATCACATCCCCCACGTGGGCATAGCGACGGTTGGTGCCCAGCACCCTGATGCACTGGATGCGCTTGGCGCCGCTGTTGTCAGCGACATTGAGGAAGGTTTCCTGCTGAATCATGGTGGGATCTCCTCAGCTCGCGCCGGATGTGGTGAAAATCTCGGCCACGGCCCAGCGCTTGGTGCGGCTGAGGGGACGGGTTTCTGTGATGCGGACCCGATCACCCACGCGACAACGGTTGTCCTCGTCGTGGGCTTTGTAACGGGCGGTGCGGCTGACGGTCTTCTGGTAGATGGGATGGGGGAAGCGGTTCTCCACCGCCACCACCACCGTTTTGTCCATCTTGTCGCTGACGACGACGCCGACCCTTTCCTTGAGTGCCATGGGTGGTGTGGGGGGATCAGGAGGCGGAGGGGGTGGAGCTCTGACGCTCCTTCTGCACCGTCAGCAGCTGGGCCAGCTTGATGCGGCTCTGCTTGAAGCGGTGAGGATGTTCCAGACGGCGGGTGGCCTGCTGGAAGCGCAGATCGAAGAGATCACGGCGGGTGCCGTTGATCTGTTCGCTGATTTCGGCGTCGGTGAGCTTGTGCACCTCGGCGATGTCAGGACGGGCCATGGGTTCAGGACTCCACAGGGACGGTGATCTCCGGTTCGACCGCACTCACCTGCTCGTCAAGGGCCAGGAACTTGGTCTTGATGGGCAGCTTGTACTGGGCCAGGCGCATGGCCTCCTTGGCGATGGTTTCGGTGATTTCGGCACCGCCCATCTCGAAGAGGATGCGACCTGGTTTGATCACGGCCACCCAGAACTCGGGGTTGCCCTTACCGGAGCCCATGCGGGTTTCGGCGGGGCGCATGGTGACGGGCTTGTCGGGGAAGATCCGGATCCAGATCTTCCCGCCCCGCTTGACGTAGCGGGTCATGGCCCGGCGGCTGGCCTCAATCTGGCGGGAGGTGATCCACCCGCATTCCTGGGCCTGCAGCGCAAACTGACCGAAGGCAATGGTGTTGCCCCGGCTGGCGACACCGCACATGCGGCCTCGCTGCTGTTTGCGGAATTTGACGCGACGTGGACTCAGCATGGTTCAGGCTTCCTGCTCACTCCTCGTTGGAGCGGTCTTCGAACTGTTGGGGCCGCCGGTTGGCGCGGCGCCGTGGTGCTGCCCCGACGGGGAGTTTTTCCTGCTGACCAGGAAGCACTTCACCTTTGAACACCCACACCTTGATGCCCAGCACCCCGTAGGTGGTGGTTGCCACCTTGGTGGCGTAGTCGATGTCGGCGCGCAGGGTGTGCAGCGGAACCCGGCCTTCCCGGGTCCATTCGGTCCGGGCGATCTCGGCGCCATTGAGGCGCCCGCTCACCTGGATTTTCAGGCCGAGCACGCCGGCCCGCTGGGCCCGCTGCACGGTCATGCGCATGACCCGGCGGAAGGCCACCCGCTTCTCAAGCTGCTGGGCGATGTATTCGGCCAGCAAGAAGGCGTCGGCGTCGACCCGCTCCACCTCCACCACGTTGATGCGCACCTGGCGGTTGCGATCACCGACAGTTTTCTGAATGCCGGCGCGCAGGTCCTCGATGCCGCTTCCCTGGCGCCCCACCAGCACTCCGGGTCGGGCTGTCTTGAGCTCCACCTCCAGCTGGTCGGCCTTGCGGGCGATCAGCACATCACTGATGCCGGCGGACGCGTACTTCTTGTGGATGAAGCGGCGAATCCGGTCGTCCTCCTGGAGGAGGGTCGGATAGGTCTTGCTGGGGGCGTACCAACGGGAGTGGTGGTCCTGGGTGATCCCCAGGCGCAGGCCGGTTGGATGGATCTTGTGTCCCATCGGGCGGTGTCCTCGGGGGTCAGGCGGAAGGAGCCACAGCAATGCTGATGTGGCAGGTTTGCTTTTTGATGGCGTAGGCACGGCCCTGGGCCCGTGGCCGGAAGCGCTTCAGGGACGGACCCATGTCGGCGCTGGCGGTGCTGATCACCAGGGTGGTGGGATCGAGGCCCATGTTGTGCTCCGCATTCGCCACCGCCGATCGCAGCACCTTGGTGATGGGGCCGGTGGAGCGGTAGGGCATGAACTCGAGCAGGATCAGCGCCTCGCGATAGGTGCGGCCGCGGATCTGATCGAGAACCCGGCGCACCTTGGAGACGGAACCGCGGATGTAGCGGCCGTGGGCGCGGGCTTCTTGGCTGGGGGTGGTGGTGTTGGCCATGGTGAATCGCTCCTTAACGGGCACCTTTCTTGTCTTTGATGTGGCCCCGGAAGGTGCGGGTGGGGGCGAATTCCCCCAGCTTGTGGCCCACCATCTGCTCGGTCACGTAGACCGGCACATGGCTTTTGCCGTTGTGGACGGCAATGGTGTGGCCGATCATCATCGGCAGGATTGTGGAGGCCCGCGACCAGGTCTTGATCACGGTTTTGTCGCCAGCACTGTTCTGCGCTTCGATCTTGCGCAGCAGATGGTCGGCGACAAAGGGTCCTTTTTTGAGTGAACGTCCCATAGCGAATCAGGCAGACAGCAGAACGGTGTTGAGCATCAGGAATCCCGTCCGCCACGGCTCCGCTTGGAGGTGCGGCGACGCTTCCGCAGCACAAACCGGTTGCTTGGCTTGTTGCGCTTGCGGGTTTTCAGGCCCAGGGCGGGTTTTCCCCAGGGGGTGACAGGGCCGGAGCGGCCGATCGGTGCCCGACCTTCGCCACCTCCATGGGGGTGATCGCAGGGGTTCATCACGCTGCCGCGCACCTGCGGGCGGCGGCCCAGCCAGCGGGTGCGACCCGCCTTGCCGAGGCTGGCGTTGCGCACTTCGGCATTGCCCACTTCGCCGAGGGTGGCGAAGCACTCGCGACGCACCAGCCTTACCTCGGTGGAGGGGAGCTTGAGGGCGACATAGTCGCCTTCCTTGGCCATCACCTGGGCGCTGGCACCAGCGGTGCGGACCATCTGGCCACCACGGCCGGCATAGAGCTCGACGTTGTGGACGCTGGAGCCGAGGGGAATGGCCGAGAGCGGCAGGGCATTCCCCACTTCAATCGGGGCGTCGGGGCCGGATACGACCGTCTGCCCCACGCTGATGCCGGCAGGAGCCAGGATGTAGCGCTTCTCTCCATCGGAGTAGAAGAGCAGCGCCAGCCGCGCATTGCGGTGGGGGTCGTAGTGGATGGCGGCCACCCGGGCGACCACGCCGGTCTTGTCGCGACGGAAGTCGACCAGGCGGTAGAGGCGCTTGTGGCCACCGCCGCGGTGGCGGCAGGTGATCACACCGCGATTGTTGCGGCCTTTCTGACGGTGTTTGGCCACCACAAGCGTGCGCTCGGGGCGTCGCTCCGTGACTTCACTGAAGTCGCTGGAGGAGCGGCCGCGAGTGCCGGGGGTGTAGGGGCGGTAGTTGCGGATTGCCATAACGATTCAGACCCCTCAGGCCTCTGGGAACAACTGGATGGCATCGCCGGCGGCCAGGCGCACCACGGCTTTCTTCACCTGGGCGCGCTTGCCGGCGAAGCGACCGACCCGCCGGCTTCTGCGCGGAGGATTCATGGTGCTCACCCCGATCACATGCACGTCGAACAGATGTTCGACAGCGGCCTTGATGTCGGGTTTGGCTGCCCGGGGGTCCACCTCGAACGTGTACTGGTTGAGTTCCAGGGCACGGGTGGCTTTTTCAGTAATCAGCGGCCGGCGGATCACATCCGCGAGCCGGCCATTGAAACGCTCAGTCATCGCCGTAGATCTCCTGAATCTTCGCCAGTGCCTCTTCGCTCAACACCAGCACATTGGCGTGGAGCAGGTCGAACACATTGAGCTGATCCGCGGCGATCAGCTTCACCTTCTCGAGGTTGCGCACCGAGCGGCGCACCACATCGCTGGGGGCATCAAGCACCAGAAGGACCTTCCTTCCGGCCGGCACGTCCCAGCGCTCCAGCGCGTCCACGATCTCTTTGGTCTTCGGAACCTTGAGATCGGTTGCGAAGCCTTTGACCACGAGGATGTCGGCAGCACGGCTGAGCAGGGCCGTGCGCAGGGCCAGGCGACGTTCCTTGCGGTTCATCGCCAGGCTGTAACTCCGGGGCTTGGGCCCGAAGATCACACCACCACCGGGACGCAGCGGGGTGCGGATCGAGCCCTGACGGGCCCGGCCCGTGCCCTTCTGCTTGTAGGGCTTCCGGCCGCCACCGCGGACTTCCGCCCGGGTGAGGGTGCTGGCGGTGCCCTGACGGGCGTTGGCCAGCTGACGCACCACCGCCCTGTGCACCAGGTCGGCAGCGGAGGATTTCTTGGCGACCTTCAGGTCAAGGCTGGCCTCGCCGGCCTCCTTGCCCTGCCAATCGCGAACAACACAATTCACCATCTGATTTCTCCTCAGTTCGCGGCCTTGGCGCCGACCCGCAGGGCGGGGCGGATGCTGAGCAGGGTGCCGGGCTTGCCGGGCACCGAACCTTTCACCACCAGCAGATTGCGGTCCTGATCCACCTTGAGGATGGTGAGGCCACGGGTGGTGATCTGCTTGCCGCCGTAGCGGCCCGCCATGCGCTTGCCCGGATAGACACGCCCTGGAGTGGTGCCGGCACCGGTGGACCCAGGCTCGCGGTGATTCTTGGAGCCGTGGGTCATCGGACCCCGGCTGAAGCCATGGCGCTTCTGATAGCCGGAGAAACCCCGGCCGACGGTGTCGCCACTGACGTCCACCTTCTGTCCGGCTTCGAAGGCCTCGACCGTGATGGAAGCCCCCAGCTCAAGCCCATCAAGGGAGTCGAGCCGGTACTCCTGGAGATGGCGGAGCAGCTCGTCGCCCGACTTGGCTAGGTGGCCGGCAGCAGGCTTGTTGACGAGCTTCTCGCGGACCTCGCCAAAACCGATCTGCGCGGCGCTGTAGCCGTCAGTGGCGGGAGTCTTGAGTTGAGTGATGCGGCAGGGGCCCGCCTCGATCACGGTGACCGGGATGGATTTGCCGTTGGGGTCGAAGTACTGGGACATGCCCAGTTTCTTCCCAAGGATGCCGAAGGACATAGGAGGGAGAAACGCCAGCGGGACAGCGGCACGCACGGAGGGTGCGAACCACTCGGGACTGAATCGGGCAGACGCGCTGGGCCAGGAACCTGGCTCCGGAGCCGCTGGAAGGCAGATCCTCCTGAGCGGTTTCGGGTGGGCTAGCGGTTGGCGAAACAGTTGGCTGGGACTTGTCCGCACCTGCTGGGCAAGGCGGCAGTATCCCGGCGGCTGTGGCGTTGCGCGGAGCAATCCGGCAAGCCTGGCCGCACTGGCCAGAAGAGACCGTCGCCAGCGACGATCCCGTGCACAGCTCCGGAGGCCCGGCTAGCGGTCGGGCGCAGATCAGTTGCACAAGCAACCAACATACCCCACGGCCTTCACCCAGTCCCGTCACTCCCTGCCAGACTGCCGTCACCAGTTCTGGTGCCGCCCCATGCCTCTGCTGCTCTCCGGACGTCGCTTCCGTGAGGACCTTGAGCAGGCCGGAGCCCTGGCCCTCTATGCACCCCTTGAAGGCGGCGCCGAGACCAGGCTGCTGCGGCGTCTGCGCGCCGCCGGCTACGGCGCCCAGATCACCTCGGCCCGTGGACTGGGCGATCCGGAGGCCTTTCTGTTCCAGAGCCACGGCGTGCGCCCCCCCCATCTGGGTCACCACAGCGTCGGCCGTGGGGCTGCCGTGGGAGAGGTGCAGAGGGTGATGCCCCAGCTCGGAGCCCTGCTGGAGGGCGTCAAGCCGATGGTCCTGTGGTTGCTCGAAGCGCAGGTGCTCTCGTCTGCTGAGCTGCAATCGTTGTGCACGCTCACCCGGCGTGAGCCCAGGCTGAAGATCGTGGCGGAGCTGGGCGGTGCCCGCAGCCTTCGCTGGAGGCCGCTGGAGCAGATGGTTGCGGCCTGAGCAGGCCCTGGCCTGCGGTCGCTGGGTCAAGCTGATCTGCGGGGCCAGCAACCAGGATCTCGCCGCCATCGAAGATCTCTGTGGGCTTTATGCCCTCGCGGGGGTCCACTGCATCGATGTGGCCGCCGATGAGGCGGTGGTGGCCGCCGCCAGGCGCGGCCTGCGCTGGGCCCGTTGCCAATGTCCGGAGCTGGTCACCCCCTGGCTGATGCTCAGCCTCAGCGACGGGGAAGATCCCCATTTCCGCAAGGCCTGGTTCGATCCCAGCCGCTGTCCAGCCGACTGCCCCAGGCCTTGCGCCCGCGTCTGCCCTGCCGAGGCGATTCCGTCCGGCTCGGGCGTGATCGCGGAGCGCTGCTATGGCTGTGGCCGCTGCATCCCTGCCTGCCCCCTGGGATTGATTGAGCCCCGGAGCCATGGGCTGGAGGCCCGGGCGGTGCCGGCCCTGCTGGCGCGTCTGCGCCCGGACGCTGTGGAGATCCACACCCGCCTGGGTCGGGGAGACGCCTTCGCCAGGCGACTGGAGCAGGTGGTGGCCTCGGGACTGCCCCTGCGGCGGCTGGCTGTGAGTTGTGGACTGGAGGCAGGCGCCGGTGCCACCAGCGCTGATGCCGACGCCGACGCCACCCCCGCTCGCCTGGCCCGGGAGCTCTGGCAGCGGTTCGCCCTGCTGCGCCGCCATCAGATGCGCCCCCTCTGGCAACTCGATGGCCGCCCGATGAGCGGAGACGTGGGCCACGGCACCGCCCATGCCGCCGTCAATCTGCTGGTCGCCGTGCGCCCGCTGGCTCCCCCGGGACCCCTGCAACTGGCGGGTGGTACCAATGAACGCAGCCTGCCGCTGCTGCGCCAGCGCAGTGGGGGCATCCGTGCTGCCCGGGCGACAGCCGCAGGCGTGGCCTTCGGTGGTCTGGCCCGCCGAAGGCTCGCCCCTCTGGTCCAGGAGGCGGCGCGCCATGGCCGGCGTGTGCTCGACGATCCAGACCTCTGGCCCCGGGGCCTGGGGCTGGCCCGGGAGCTCGTCTCTCCCTGGCTGGTCGCCGACGGCTAGAACGGCAATGCAGAGGGCCCCCATCCATGCCCAGTTCAAGTGTCGCCGGTCGTCCCTCGGATCCCCTCCCGATCACGCCCCAGGGGATCACCGACGATCTCGACCGCCTGCTGGAGGTGCTTCCCGATCGGGTCGGGGAGGCTCTGGCCAGCCTGGGCAGCAGGGAGCAGTTGCTGGAGGTGGTGCTGGATCTGGGCCGAGCTCCTGAGGCTCGCTACCCCGGACGGGCCAGCGTGCTGGATCAGCGACCGATCGATCGGGCCGATCTGGCGGCCGTGGTCCAGCGGCTCGGGGCCTTCGGCGGCGACAACCGGGCTGGGATCGAGCGCACCCTGCACCGCATCAGCGCCATCCGGAACCGAGCCGGTGAGGTGGTCGGGCTCACCTGCAGGGTGGGTCGGGCTGTGTTCGGCACGGTGGCGATGGTGCGCGACCTGCTTGACAGCGGCCAGTCGCTGCTGCTGATGGGGCGCCCCGGCGTCGGCAAGACCACGGCCCTGAGGGAGATCGCCCGGGTGCTGGCCGACGACCTGGAACGGCGGGTGGTGGTGATCGACACCAGCAACGAGATCGCCGGTGACGGTGACATCCCCCATCCCGCCATCGGCCGTGCCCGGCGGATGCAGGTGGCGCGTCCTGAGCAGCAGCATCAGGTGATGATCGAGGCGGTGGAGAACCACATGCCCGAGGTGATCGTGATCGATGAGATCGGCACCGAACTCGAGGCCCAGGCCGCCCGCACCATTGCCGAGCGGGGCGTGATGCTGGTGGCCACGGCCCACGGCAACGAGCTGGCCAACCTGATCAAGAACCCCACGCTCGCCGATCTGATCGGAGGCATCCAGTCGGTCACCCTGGGCGATGAAGAGGCCCGCCGCCGCGGCTCCCAGAAGACTGTTCTGGAGCGTTGCGCCGAGCCCACCTTCCCCCTGGCGGTGGAGATGCACAGCCGCCACCGCTGGTCGGTTCATGCCGACGTGGCCCGCACCGTTGATCAGCAACTGCGGGGCCAGCCCGTGCGCCCCCAGATCCGTGAGTTGGACAGCGACGGCCGCCTGCGCCTCAATGATCCCGAGCCTGCCCCGCCCTCCCCCCGGATGCCCCGGCGGGGCCTGGCCCCGGTCGCCACCCCGCCCTCCCGCCGCCCGGCCCTGGCGCCGGTGCCCCTTCCCGATCCTTCGCTGCCCCCGCCCCATCGCCGGACGGCCTCTCCCACCACGGCCGCGGCGCCCCTGCGCCTCTACTGCTGCGGGGTCAGCCCCCAGCTGCTGGAGCAGGTGGTGCGCAGCCGTCAGCTGCCCGTTCAGCGCGCCAGCCAGGTGGAGGAGGCCGACGCGGTTCTCAGCCTGCGCCAGCAGCTGGGCCGTGATCCACAGGTGCGCAGCCAGGCCCTCGAGCGCCATGTGCCGATCCTGGTGATCAAGGCCGACACCCTCCCCCAGATCCAGCGGGGCGTTGAGCGGCTGCTGCGCCGTCGCGGGGGTGATGGGGTTCCCCCGCCCACTGGTCGTGCCAGTGCTCCTGACGACGCCCATGGCGCCATGGAGGAATGCCGTCTGGCGGTGGAGCAGGTGGTGCTTCCCCAGGGGCGGCCGGTGGAGCTGTTGCCGCGCAGCCCATCGGTGCGCCGCATCCAGGCCGATCAGGTGAACGGCTACGGCCTGCGTAGTGCCGAGTTCGGCAGCGGCGACCAGCAGCGGCTTCGGGTCTTTCCCCCCTGACAGTCCCGGCCCTGGTGCACCGGGTTCCCCACCGGTCCGGAGAGATTGACGAAGGACGGCCCGCTGTGGGTAACTAACAAGGCAACCGGCCAAGCCCCTTCCCCTCGAGATCCATCCGCTTGGATCCCCTCGATCGGTAGGTCGCTGCTGGAGCGTTGGGCCGTCGCCAAGTGGTAAGGCAGCGGGTTTTGGTCCCGCCATTCCTAGGTTCGAATCCTAGCGGCCCAGTTCTGAGAGATTTCTGTGTGGCCCCCGGCCCTCTGCTGGTGTTCGACTTCGACGGCGTACTCGTCGACGGCATGGCGGAGTACTGGTGGGCGGCCCGCCAGGCGGCCCTGAGGCTGTCTCCGGATCTGCCCCTCCCCGAGCAGGCTCCCGCCGCCTTCGCCCGGCTGCGCCCGCTGATCCACAAGGGGTGGGAGATGGTGCTGGTGGCCGCGGAGCTCGCCCGCCATCCCAGCGCCCTCAGTGCCCCTGGCGTCGCTTACGACCAGGCCCTGCCTCTGGCCCTGGCCCACTGGGGCTGGAGCCCGCCGATCCTGCAGTCCACGCTCGAGGATGTGCGCCGGGAGGCGATCCAGGCGGATCGCTCCCACTGGCTGGCGTTGCACCGGCCTTATCCAGGAGTGCCACAACGGCTGCGGGCCCTGGCGGCGGAGAGGGCCGACTGGGCCGTGCTCACCACCAAGGGCGGCGACTTCGCCAGGGAGCTGCTGGCGGCCCAGGGTCTTGTCCCCCTGCAAACCTTCGGCCACGAGGACGGCACCAAGCCCGAGGTGCTGCTGCGCCTGCTTGCCCTGCAGCGTCCGCTCTGGTTCATCGAAGACCGCCGAGCCACCCTCGAGGCCGTTCGGGCCACCGCAGGCCTCGAGGCCGTGCGTTGCTTTCTCGTGAGCTGGGGCTATCTCGGCCCCCGGGATCTGGCCGATCTGCCCGAGGGCCTGACGGTGCTGGAACCGACGGCCTTCGCCGCCCCCTTGGCGGAGTGGCCCTGACCCGTTAGCGTACGCCTGTACTAATCTCCGGGCGTACGGGTCGTCGCCCTGATACATCCGACGGCTTTGGTGGCACCTGTAGCTGTGAGGCCGCAGGACGACATCCCCTTCAGGGTCCGTCCCTTTCCGGCCTGTTCCTTCATCCTCCACTGACCATGCCTGCCGACCCCAAGAGCACCGATCTCAGGTCCGCCCAGCCCCGTTCCGCGAGCGCCGCGGCGTCCTCCGGCGCCGCCGGTGCCGCCGAGCGCGACAAGGCCCTCAACCTGGTGCTGGGCCAGATCGAGCGGAACTTCGGCAAGGGCTCGATCATGCGCCTGGGGGATGCGTCCCGGATGCGGGTGGAAACGATGTCCACCGGGGCGCTCACCCTGGATCTCGCCCTTGGTGGCGGCTATCCCAAAGGGCGGGTGGTGGAGGTGTACGGGCCGGAGAGTTCCGGCAAGACCACCCTCACCCTCCATGCCATCGCCGAGGCCCAGCGCCGCGGCGGGGTGGCCGCTTTCGTGGATGCCGAGCATGCGCTCGATCCGGTCTATGCCGCCGCCCTCGGCGTCGATGTGGAGAATCTGCTGGTGTCGCAGCCCGACACCGGTGAGATGGCCCTGGAGATCGTTGATCAGCTGGTGCGTTCCGCTGCGGTCGATATCGTCGTGGTCGACTCGGTGGCGGCCCTGACCCCCCGCGCCGAGATTGAGGGGGAGATGGGCGACCTGGCTGTCGGCAGCCAGGCCCGACTGATGAGCCAGGCGATGCGCAAGATCACCGGCAACATCGGCAAGTCGGGCTGCACGGTGATCTTCCTCAACCAGCTGCGTCAGAAGATCGGCGTCACCTATGGCAATCCTGAAACCACCACCGGTGGCAACGCTCTCAAGTTCTATGCCTCCGTGCGGCTCGACATCCGTCGCATCCAGACCCTCAAGCGCGGCACGGAGGAATACGGCATCCGCGCCAAGGTGAAGGTGGCCAAGAACAAGGTGGCTCCCCCGTTCCGCATTGCCGAATTCGACATTCTCTTTGGCCGTGGCATCAGCACCCTGGGCTGCGTCCTCGACCTGGCCGAGGAAACCGGTGTGGTGATCCGCAAGGGAGCCTGGTACAGCTATGGCGGCGACAACATCGGACAGGGGCGTGACAACACCATCACCTGGCTGGAGCAGAACGCCACGCAAAAGGAACAGATCGAGGCGGAGGTCCGGCAGAAGCTCACGGAGGGAGCTGATGTCACCGCCAATTCGATGAAACCGCTGGCGGAGGCTGCCGCCAAGCTGGCGACCTCCAGTGGAGCAGGCGAGCCGAAGGCCCCAGCCGGTGGTTCTGTGCTTGAGGCTGCCTCCCGATGAACGGCCTGACGGTGAGCTGGATCTCTTGATCAGCTCAGAGGAGCCCCAAGCTTCTTGGCTTGGGGCGGTTCGCTGGTGTCAGGGCTTGCCGCAACAGGCTGGGACTGTTGCAGAAACGTGGCCACCCGCTGCAGTTCCTGGATGGCCTCGGCACCTTCCAGCTTCACCAGTTCGCAGCCGTTGCGCGATTCAACCCAGCTGATGCCGAAATCGGAGACAAGAAAGCGGACCATGTGGGCATCCCCGAGGTCGGCCACGAAGGACGCTCCATGGCCATCACGGCCATCACCGCAGACATAGCAGGTGGCCACAAGGCCCTTGCGCTGCAGGCTGCTGGCCAGGGCCTGCAGGCTCATCACCAGATCCAGCACCACGGAGCGGTACTGCTCAGCGAGGCGGGGAAACATCGGCCAGCTCTGAAGTTTGAGCGATCCTAAGGTTTTCTTCCACTTCCTGCCAGCTCTTGAGGCTCTGTGGGCAAAGGCGCACCCGATCAGTCGGCGAGGGTCCACCAGCCGGCAGCCGGTCCGATGAATCGCACCGTCACCCAGAACAGCACCAGAGCCGCGATCCCCACCCAGGCCCCCCGGGTGGACACCTCAACGAAACGGTCTGCCTGGCGGCGGGTCAGCGGAAGCCAGGGGGCCAGCCGGGGGGAGCTCTCCTGAGCAGCGCCGGGCTTGTTCTGTGGCCCTCGGGGTGGCAATCCCTGCTCCGTGCGACGTCTGGCCTCTCCCATGCTTCTCGGCGTCATCCTGGCGGCCACCAGGCTACGGGCTGCTCCTCGAGCTCTTCAGCCCTGTTGTCCTCACGGTGGCAGCAGACGCTGCAGGGCCACCCATGGTTCAAGAGCGCTGAGCACCTGCTGCCCCCAGCTGCGGCTGCGCAGGCGTCCGTCCAGCACCGCCAGCCGCCCGCCGCCCCGGCGCAGCCCCGCCAGTGCCAGCTGCAGACGGGTCATGGCCTCCGGCAGCAGCAGCTCTCTGAACCAGTCGTGGCCGGCCTGGCGCAGCCGGGTGACCCTGGCCTCCGTGAGGGGATCTTCGAGACTGGCGATCGGCAGAGGTCCGACGATCACCTGACGGGGCAGTGGCAGGCGCCCCTGGTGCTCCAGCCACCACACCCAGCCGCAACAGATCACTCCATTGCTCTCGGGGGCCGTGGTCTCGTGGCCCACCCTGCGGCCGAATTCCGCCGCCAGGGCGCTGGCGAGGCTGAGCCGCTGGGGAAGCTCGTCCACCAGCACGATCGTCAGTCCGCTCTGGCCGAGCACGAGCCGTCTGCAGTGATCGAGCAGATGGGTGCCGAAGTGGGGGCTGTTGGGGAAGGGTTGCCCCAGGGGCGCATAGAGCGGCAAAGGGTCGCAGAGGGGCGGATCCGCCAGGTTCACGCTCACCTGCGGAGTGATGCCCGCCAGGCTGTCGCTGCGCCCGAACTGGCCCACCAGCACGGCGCCGCGGTTGTGCAGCAGACCATCCATGGCCTCCAGGGGCTCCAGGGGCTGGCGGTGCAACCGCCACTGCAACAGGTCCCGGTCCACGCTGGCCCAGCTGGTCCAGCCGGGTCCGGCGGCGGCCCGCCAGAGTTCCCAGGGTTCCGGCAGCGGCCCGAGCAACGCCAGCAGATGCCGGAGGGGGGCTTCCTCTTCGGGGCTGATCGGCACCAGACCCGAGGGTGTGGGCGGATGGGCGAAGATCCGCCGGCTCATGCGTTCATGCAGGGTCAGCAGGCTGGGTTCGGCACTGGGAAGAACCCGGCGCAGCCGCTCCCAGTCGCTGTTGTCGAGGGAGCGATCCAGGGACTGGCGCAGCTGATGGTGCAGCCGTTCGGCCTCCGGCACGACCAGCTGCCGCTCCCCCAGCTCATTCTTGCGCCAGGCCCGTTCCAGTTCAGCGTGGCTGAGCAGCCAGAGAAGGGATTCCGCTGGTGCAGCGGTGGGCCCTTCCCAGCAGGGCAGGTGCAGGCCCACGGCCCTCAGCCTTGGCATCTCCACCTGTTGGAGGCGGCGCCGCAGCGGATCACTCGCCACCAGGGCGAGAGGAGCCTCGCTCAGGGCCAGGGGCACCAGCAGCCCCACCAGCCAGTCGGGGTCACTGCCCGGGGCCAGGCGCACGAGGGTGTGATCGCTGCGCCGCAGACTGCGCGCCACCAGCCGGCTCATGGTCAGATGGTGAGGCCAGCGGATGCCCCCCTCCTGATGCAGGAGCTGTTTGAGCTGCTGGTGGGCGCGGGCTTCCAACATCGCGGAATCGTAGGAAGGTGGGGCGAGTGGGCCCGTACCAGTGATGACAACCCTCTGGCGTGAGCGACCGGTGGGGGTGGTGGGTCTGGGGCTGATCGGCGGCTCGATCGGGCTGGACCTGATGGCTCTGGGCCTTGATGTGCGCGGGCTGGTTCATCGCCAGGCCACGGCGGAGCGGGCCCGGAAGCGGGGCCTGGCCCGCCAGGTGAGCACCGATCCAGCGGTGCTCACAGACTGCGCGCTGGTGCTGTTGGCCTTGCCGCTCGACCAGTTGCTTGAGCCCTCCCGGGACCTGCTGGCGGCTCTGCCGCCGGGGGCGGTGATCGCGGATCTGGCCTCGGTGAAGGCCCCGGTGCTGGCGGCCTGGGAGCCGTTGGTTCCCCGCTTCGTGGCCACCCATCCGATGGCTGGCACCGCCGAGGCCGGGGTCGAGGCCGGCCTGCCCAACCTGTTCCGCGGCCGCCCCTGGGTGGCCACCCCCACGACCCACACCGACCGTGAAGCGCTCGGGCAGATGCGGGCCCTTGCGGGCGCCCTCGGGGGCCACTGGCTGGAATGCGACGCCCATTCCCACGACCGGGCCGTAGCCCTGATCTCCCACCTGCCTGTGTTCGTGGGCGCGGCCCTGCTGCGGTCGGCGGAGCGGGGGGCTGAGGTGCCGCCTGCTGAAGGGCTGCCGCAACTGGTGCGTGCCCTGGCCTCCAGCGGCTTCGCCGACACCACCCGGGTGGGCGGCGGCAACCCGGAGCTGGGCGCTCTGATGGCGCGCAGCAACCGCAAGGCCTTGGCAGAAGCCCTGGGGCAGTACCGGCTGGCCCTCGACGGCCTTGAAGAACTGCTTCTGCGGGACGACTGGGTCGGGCTGCTCCGGGAACTGGAGGGCTGCCGCGATCTCAGGCCTGAGTTTCTCTGAGCCCCTGGCCCGGGAGCCAGGGCCAGGGCTTCAGGGGACGCGCAGGTTCCTGCCCCGTCCCTGCAGCAGTTGCCTGCAGGCCATCAACGCCGAGAGACTCACACCTGCGGTGCCTTCCCCGGGGTGGATGCTGTCGCCGCAGAGCCAGAGCCCCGGCAGGGGGGTGCGGCTGGCCAGGCCGAACGGCCCGAAGCGGGAGGGATGCTGGCCAAGCCCCCCCACGAAGCCGAAGGGCCGCCCGGTCCAATGGGCAAATCCCCGGGGTGTCGCCAATTCCGCGTGGCGCCAGGCTGTCGCGCTCACCCCCAGGTTCCGCTCCAGACCAGCCTGGATCAGGCCCATGGCCTTCCCTTTGGCCAGGTTGTAGGCCTCTCCCTCCAGGGCCAGCCAGGGGCGAGCGGGCGTGAACACGCTGGCGATCACTGTGGCCTGCCCTGCCGGCGCCCGCCCGTCACCTTCCCGGCTCACCGACAGGAAGAGCGAACCGGGATCATCCCAGTCGATCTGCAGGTGGGCCGGACACTCCGCTGGCAGCAGAGCCCGTTCGACGGCCCCATAGAACACCAGGGCCCCGCTGGGGTCTGGGAAACCGTTGATCCGGCGGCGGTAGGTGTCAGGCATGGCCTCTCCCAGCAGATCGGCCAGGCTCTGGGGAGGCAGGGCCACCACCACATCCCGGCAGGAGACGCTGAAGGGGCGCCGACCTGGCCCCTGTCCACCCACGCTCCAGAGCTTCGGGCTGGGGTCCGCCTCGGAGCCAGAGCCACCCTCCGTTTCCGCCCGCTGCAGACTCAACGCCCGATGGCCAAGGCGCAGGTGGCCGCCATGGGCGCGCAGGGCGGTTTCAAGGCTTGTGCTCAGGGCCTGCATCGAACCCTGGAGGTGCCACAGGCCCAGGGGGGCCTGAGCCATGGTCAGCACACTGGCGCCGTAGAGGGCGGCTGTGCCCGCCGCCGGTTCCTGGGAATAGAGGCGGAGCTGCAGATCGAGGAAGCGCCGCAGGCGACGATCCCCCGCGCAGCCGCTCAGGCGCAGCAGGTCGGCCACGCTGGCGAAGGCGAGCGCCGAACTGGCGAGATTGGCGGGCCTCAGTGCCCCCAGCAACTGCCTCAGATCCCAGAGGCTTCGGGGAGGCAGCACCGGATCGCGCCGGGCAAACGACCAGTTGGCGTCATGCAGGGCGGCGCACAGGGTCCAGAAAGGTTCGCTGCCGGGGAACTGGCGCTGCCTCTCCCGGCGCCAGCGTTCGGGATCCCTCCAGAGCCTGATGGAAGGCTGGCCGTCGCCCAGATCCACCACACAGCCTGGATCGAGCGGGTTGGCCAGCGGCGGTTCGACCCCCAGATGGCGGAACAGACGTTCATGGATGCCGCCGGGTTCCAGCCCCGCCACCTGAGTGGCTCCCACATCGAAGACATAGGGGCCTCGGCGAAAGGTGCCGGCGCAGCCCCCGCTCTGGCTGTGGGCCTCCAGCAGCTGCACCGAGAGCCCTTCCCGGGCCAGCAGGGCGGCGGCGGTCAGCCCGGCGATGCCGCCGCCGATCACCGCCACATCCAGCACCTGCACGGCCTTGATGGAGGAATCCAGGGGAGAAGGGCTGACGGCCAAGCGATGGGCGATAGGGGCAGCCGGCATGCTGGCAGGCCCGGCATGGCCCGCGATGCGTGAATCCTGGGTGCGTTGGCTGGAGGAGACCCTTGGCCAGGACGTGGAACGGTGCCGCCCTGTGGGAGGTGGCTGCAGCCACAGGGCCTGGGCCCTGGAGCTCGCCGATGGCGGCCGCCTGTTCGCCAAAACGAACCAGGCCGATCTCCTGCCCGTGCTGGAGGCGGAGCAGGAGGGGTTGATGGCGCTGGCCGCGGTCGCAGGCCCGGAGCTGGTAGTGCCCAGGCCCCTGCACTGCGCCCTGGCTGGTTCCCAGGCCCTGCTGGTGATGGAGTGGCTGGATCTGCGCGCAGGCGGATCTGAGCAGGCCTGGGCTGCTGCAGGGGCGGGGCTGGCGCGGCTGCATCGCCGCACGGCCTCCGAGGGGGGCGCCGGTTTCGGTTGGCCGCGCGACAACTACATCGGCAGCGCGCTTCAGGCCAACCGCTGGAACCCCGATTGGGGTCTGTTCTTCGCCCAACAGCGACTGGGCCCCCAGCTGACGCTCGCGGAGCGATCGGGCCGGTCGCTGCCTGGCAGTCAGCGGCTGATGGAGTGCACTCCGCAGTGGTTGAACGGCCATGGAGCCGTTCCCTGCCTGGTGCACGGAGATCTCTGGGGAGGCAATGCCGCCGGCTTGTCCTCCAGCTCAGACTCCCCGGGCTCAGCTGGGGTGGCTCTGTTCGATCCAGCCGTCTACAGGGGTGACCGGGAAGTGGATCTGGCGATGGCCCATCTCTTCGGCGGCTTCCCGGCTGCTTTCTTCAGCGGCTACGAGCGAGAATGGCCCAGGCCCGATGGTCACCGCCTTCGGCAGAAGCTCTACGACCTCTATCACCTGCTCAACCACGCCAATCTGTTCGGTGGTGGCTACTGGGGTCAGGCCAAGTCCCTGATCACCGAGCTGGTGGGCTGAGCCTGAGGCTTCAGCCGAGGTACTCCTGACGCACGGACTGCAGACGGGAGACCACTGCGGAGCGCTTTTCGCTGGTGCTGAGGTTCTTCCAGCTCCACTGGCCGACCACCACCAGGCCCAGCAGCTCCAGCAGACCCGGCACCACTGGCAGCAGGTTGATGGTGTCGAGCACGCCCTTGATCAACACCTGGGCCACGATCACCACCAGCAGGATGCCGACACCCTTGCCGATCCGGCTGACCTGGGACCAGTCCACCTGATCCAGAGTCTGGTTGACCTTGGAGAGGATCTCGCCGTAGCGCTCACTGAAATTGGCGCCAGCTTCGCTCTCCGCCCATGTGGTGCCGCCCTCGGTGGTCGTCGGCTCCTGTTCGGTGGTTGCGTCGCTCATCAAAGGGGGGGGCGATGGTGTGAGAGTCAAGGGCTCAAGGTATCGGCATGGACAGCGGCTGGCCAGCGCGGCTTCTGGTTGATTCGCATCAGCTGACCGTTCTGCGGGCGGTGCTGACTGCCGCGGCGCCCCAGGAGGGATGTGCGCTGCTGCTCGGCGAGCCCAACCGTGCAAGGGCGCCGGCGCCGGCTGACGCTGCATCACGGATTCATGCCATCTGGCCTTGCCTGAACGTCTGGTCGCGCCCTGAGCAGCGCCATGAGCGTTTCGCCATCGACCCCCGAGAGCAACTTCTGGCGCAGAAGTGGGGTCGACTTCGGCGTTGGCAGGTGCTCGGCACGGCCCACAGCCATCCGGGTTCGGAAGCGATTCCTTCGACCACCGACCGCGCCTGGGCCTTCCCCCCGGCCCTGATGCTGATTCTCGGCGCCTCGGGCGAGCTGAGGGCCTGGTGGCTGGAGGAGCCGCAGGCAGCCCCTCGGGCCCTGCCGACTGCCCGGGAACTGGATCTGGTCACGCCGGATGTCCGGCCATCACGGGGGGGCGAGGATTTGGGAGAGTAGGGAGAGGGCTGCCACGCGCGGTCCCTTCTGCGGCCCTTGGCCTTCTCGCCCATGCTTCCCCCCGACATCAGCGGTGTTCAGCTCAGTCCCGATGAGGTGGCGCGCTTCTCCCGTCATCTGATCCTGCCGGAAGTGGGGATGGATGGACAGAAGCGCCTCAAGGCGGCCTCAGTGCTGTGCGTGGGCACCGGCGGCCTCGGCTCCCCGCTTCTGCTCTATCTGGCGGCCGCCGGCGTGGGCCGGATCGGCATCGTCGACTTCGACGTGGTGGACCACTCCAATCTCCAGCGTCAGGTGATCCACGGCACCAGCTGGGTGGGCAAGCCAAAGATCGAGTCGGCCAAGGCGCGGATCCATGAGATCAATCCCCACTGCCAGGTGGACCTCTACGAAACGGCCCTCACCAGCGAGAACGCCCTGGCGATCATCGAGCCCTACGACCTGGTCTGCGACGGCACCGACAACTTCCCCACCCGCTACCTGGTCAACGACGCCTGCGTGCTGCTGGGCAAGCCCAACGTGTATGGCTCGATCTTCCGCTTCGAGGGCCAGGCCACCGTGTTCAACCTGGATGCCGAAAGCCCCAATTACCGCGATCTCTTCCCCGAACCGCCGCCGCCGGGCATGGTCCCCTCCTGCGCCGAGGGCGGTGTGGTGGGAGTGCTGCCTGGCATCATCGGCGTGATTCAGGCCACCGAGGCCGTCAAGATCATCACCGGCATCGGCACCACCCTCAGCGGCCGCCTGCTCCTGTTTGATGCCCTCGCCATGAAATTCCGTGAGCTGAAGCTGCGCCCCAATACCGAGCGGCCGGTGATCGACAGGCTGATCGATTACCAGCAGTTCTGCGGTGTGGGCGGCACGGCTCCCGGACAGGAGGAAGCGGCCAGCGTGCCAAGCATCACCGTGGCTGAGCTCAAGACAGTGATCGATGGCCAGCTGGAGGACATCCTGCTGCTCGATGTGCGCAACCCCCCCGAAGCCGACATCGCGGTGATCCCCGGCTCGGTGCTGATGCCCCTCGATCGGATCGAGAGTGGCGAGGCGATCGATGACGTGCGCCGGATGGCCGAGGGCAAGCGGCTCTACGTGCACTGCAAGCTGGGTGGCCGCAGCGCCAAGGCTCTGCTGGCCCTGGGGCGCCACGGCATCGAAGGGGTCAACGTGAGTGGCGGCATCCAGGCCTGGAGCCAGGAGGTGGATCCTGCCGTGCCGATCTACTGACCCGGATCGGTTCAGCTGATGCCAGCGGGCGCCCATGGGGTGGTGGTCTCAGTTGTCCGCTTCGCTCAGTAATCCACCCCTCGCTTGAGGTCGACCCCACGCTCGGCGTAGTGCTTGTGACACACCATCTCGGAGTGCACACTGGCCAGATCGAAATAAGCGGGGGGATTCTTGCAGCGCCCCGTGATGATCACCTCTGTTTCAGAGGGTTTGCGAAGCAGCGTCTGCATGATCGGTTCGACGGGCAGCAGTTCCAGGTCAACGGTGGGATTGAGCTCATCGAGGATGACTGTTTTGTAGAGTCCGCTGGAAATGGCGGCCCGGGCGATTTCCCAGGCTCGCTCAGCTTCCACATAGTCAATCGGCTGCTGTTGACCCCTCCAGACGATGGCGTCACGGCCGGACCGGAGATGATCCACCAGGTGGGGGTAGCTTTCACGCAGTGCTGCGATTGCCGCGTCTTCGGTATAGCCGCTGCCCCCTTTGAGCCATTGCAGGATCAGGACCCGATGGCTCTTGTCCTGGCTGATGCCGCGACCGATCGCCTGCAGAGCCTTGCCCAGGGCACTGGTGGATTTCCCCTTGCCCTCACCGGTGTAGATCTCGATGCCGGCAATGCCGGCGCTGTCGCTGCCCTCACGTCGGTGGGCCCGCATCTCCGAGTGCAGGTCGGCCAGTTGCACCAGCGATCGCGGCGCACCCCGGCCGGTCACGATCACCTCCATGCCGGCCGGTTTGGCCGCCAGGGTGCGCACCACCTCCTCCACCTCCAGGAGCCCCAGGTCGAGCACCGGACTCAGTTCATCGAGCACCACCACGGAATAGAGCGCGCTGGCGATGGCACCGCGCGCGATGTCCCAGCCGCGCTGCGCCTCCTGGCGATCGAAGCGGGTGGCCTCCTCAGCGCCGAAGTGGTCGCCACGGCCCGTGCGTACCTGATCGATCAGGTGGGGAAATCCCTGCTGCAGCGCCTCGATCGCCGCGTCCTCGTCGTAGGCGCGACCGGGGCCCTTGAGGAAGCGCAGCAGCAGCACCCGGGTGCGCCTGCGTTCGCAGATTCCCAGGCCGATGGTGCGCAGCACCACCCCCAGGGCCGCCTGACTCTTGCCCTTGCCGTCACCGTCGTAGACGTGCAACTGGCCATGGCTGCGCTCATGACCGCCGGCGGCTGTGCGGATGCCGATGGCGCGGGACGGTGCACCGGAGGCCGCGCTGGAGGTCGGTGCCATGGGCTGGCCTTCTACGGTTGGATCTTAACGACCTCTGCCCCAGGCGATGAGCTCCCCGGCCCTGCACCCGTTGGTGGAATGTCTGCCGCCGCCTCTGGAGCAGGCTCTCGGCGGCCTGCGCCAGAGCATCAAGGCGCTGGGCTCCACACTGGTGGCCTACTCAGGTGGCGTCGACAGTGCCCTGGTGGCGGCCATCTCCGCCGAGCAGCTGGGGGCTGATGCCGAAGCCGTTACGGGTGTCTCGCCGGCCCTGGCCCCCCATCTGCTGCGCGAGGCCCGCTCCCAGGCGGCCTGGATGGGCATCCGGCACCGTGAAGTGGCCACCCGTGAACTGGAGGATCCCGCCTACAGCAGCAATCCGATCGACCGCTGTTATGCCTGCAAGCGGGAATTGCATGGGCTGCTGGCCTCCCTCTCAGCCGGTGGGATTCAGGTGCTGGATGGGGTGAACCTCGACGACCTCGGCGATCACCGTCCGGGCATCCGGGCCGCCCGCGAGCGGGGGGTGGTTTCGCCTCTGGCCGAACAGGGCATCGACAAGGCCGCCGTCCGTCAGATCTCCCGGGCGCTGGGGTTCCCCTGGTGGGACAAGCCGGCCCAGCCCTGCCTGGCTTCGCGCTTTCCCTATGGCGAGCCGGTCACGGCTTCGAGGCTGCAGCGGGTGGCCGCGGCCGAAGACTGGCTGCGCCGGCGCGGACTGGAGCAGTTGCGGGTGCGCTGCCAGGGAGCGACAGCCCGTCTGGAAATTCCAGCTGCCCAGCTCGATGACCTGTTCAGCTGGCTGCCACGTCAGGAGCTGGTGGAAGCCTTCAGGGCCTTCGGTTTTGTGGCCGTGAGCCTTGATCTCGAAGGGCTGATCAGCGGCAAGCTCAACCGCGAGCACGGTCTGCAGCCATCGGCCCCCGATCCGCTGACCTCAGATGGTTTCAGGCGGCCAGATCCAACGGTTCCCGGGTCTGGTCGCTGATCGCCTCGGGAGTTTCCCGGCGGAAGCTCTTGAGGTTGCAGCTGGATGCCTCCAGCTCTTCCCCCAGCACCTGGCAGGCCCGCTCAGGCATGGTGTGGTCGCCGCAGGTGAAGACATCCACCGCCGCATACCCCGATTCGGGCCAGGTGTGAATCGAGATATGGGACTCGGCCAACAGTGCCAGGCCCGTGACCCCCTGCGGTTCGAAGCGGTGGGTGATCAGATTGAGCAGGGTGGCGCCGGCACGTTTCGCTGCAGTCGTGATGGCGTCCCTGAGAAAAGCTTCGTCGTCGAGCTTCCCTGAATCGCAGTCGTAAAGCTCGAGGATGCAGTGTTTCCCCACCATGTCGCTGGTCGTGGGGGGTTGGGCTTGAAGGCTCTGGGGGCTTTGGGCTCCACTCCATCCCGGGTTGGGGTGGAGGCAGGGCAGGCTCTGGGTCATCGAATGCAGCCAAAGAGGATGCCATCTTACGCATCCCTTCAGATTTCTTACCGATTGGTCGGGGAATCCACCAGCTTCCCCCGGCTGATCCGCACCACCTGGGAGTCGCCCCCCTGCCAGGTGTCGCTGAACGAAGCCAGATGGGTGGCGCTCACCAGGCACTGGTGGCCTGTTCCCACCATCTCCAGCAGCAGCTCCTGCCGCCTCGGGTCCAGCTCCGCGAGCACATCGTCGAGCAGAAGCAGTGGTGGCTCACCCCAGAGCTGTTGCACCAGCTCCAGTTCAGCCAGCTTCAGGGCCAGCACCAGGGTGCGCTGCTGACCGGCGGATCCGAACCGGCGAGCCGGCTCCTCCCCCAGCAGCATCGCCACCTCATCGCGGTGGGGACCCACCTGGCAGGCCCCCAGCCGCCGTTCCTGCGGGCGCTGCCTTCTCAGTTGTTCCAGCAGCGCCTCCCGCCAGGGGGCCTCCGCTTCCTCCCCCTCCAGGCGACTGCCCGCCTGGTAGCGCAACTCCAGCCGCTCGCGACCACCACTGAGCCGCTCCTGCCAGGCTGCGGCCAGCGGTTGCAGGCGAACCAGGGCGCGGCGGCGACGCCGATGCAGCCGCGTGCCGATCAGGGCCATCTGCTGATCGAAGGCATCAAGAAGTGACTGCAGCTGCTGCTCCCCCTGACTCACGCCCCGGCGCAGCAACTGGCTGCGCTGGCGCAGAAGTCGGCCGTAGCGAGCCAGCAGCTCTGCGTACACCGGCTCCAGCTGCAGCACCACCCTGTCGAGCCACTGACGGCGCTGGGAGGGCTCCCCCCGCACCAGCTCCAGATCCAGGGCACTGAAGCCCACGCACCGCAGGGGGCCCACCAGATCGAGCTGACGGTCGAGAGCCTTGCCGTTGCGGCGGGCCTGACGCCCTCCCTGACGCCGCAGTTCCAGCTCCAGCTGATCGAGCGAAGATCCCGGAGCACCGGGTCCATGGCCTTGGCCGTCGCCGCACCAGCCGCGCACCAGCGCCCGGCTCTGGCCGTGACGGACCATGTCGCGGTCGTGACCGCTGCGGTGGGAGCGCAGGCTGCCGAGCAGCTCCACCGCTTCAAGCAGATTCGACTTGCCTTCTCCGTTGGCACCGACCACCAGCAGACGCGGGGCAGCGAGCTCGATCGAGAGCTGGGCGTAGTTGCGAAAATCGAGCAGCTCCAGGCGGTGCAGCCGAATGGGTCAGGAGCGACGTGCGGGTAAGCTACGACCACCGGGACAGGGATGACCTCCCCGCTCGGGCATGTAGCTCAGTTGGATAGAGCGTCAGATTCCGGTTCTGAATGTCGGGGGTTCGAGTCCCTCCATGCTCGCTTCACTCGACTCCCCCAGCTGCTGCTCACGGCCCTTCTCCAGCACCAGTCCCATGGCGCGGATTCCGCCGGGATCCACCAAGAACCCGTGCTGCTGAAGTGCTGAGAGCGCCTCAGGCGGGGCTGCCACCGAAATGCTGCAACCGCTGAGCTCACGGCGCAGGCGGCTCAGGGCGCCGTGAACCAGCACCGCCAGCACCGTCGACTGCTGGGGATCCAGAGGGCAGGCCGAGAGATCCCAGAGATTGGCGTTGAGGGCCTGATCGCTGGTGGCCCTCACGAAACCCACCAACCGTCCCTGAGGATTGCGCACGCACAGCTGCCAGGCGCTGCGTTCCAGCACCAGAGCCAGGCGGGTTTCATCCCGTGGCGCCTCGCCGCAGTCCACCAGCAACAGGTTCAACTCCCCGGGCTCAGGGGCCTCGACCTCCGTTCGGTAGCCCTCGGGAAGGCGTGGGGCGGGCGGTTGGCTGCGGAAGGGAATCAAGCGCGGCTCAACCGGTGTTGCGCATGCCCGCGGCGATGCCGTTGATGGTGAGCAGAGCTCCGCGCAGCAGTTCGCTGCGGCTGTAGGTGCGTCCATCCTGGCCTTCCCCGCTGCTGGCTTCGCTCATGGGGGGCTGTCGGTTCTGATCGCGCAGACGCCGCAGCAGGGCCACCTGCAGATACCCCAGGGGCACGATCGTCTGGTTCCGCAGCTCGACGGAGAGCTGCAGGGCCGGATCCCCATCGAGCAGGCGGGTGTGGCCCGAGATCATCAGCACCAGATCCCGGGTGAGCACGAATTCGGCAGCGATCACTTCGAAGATCCCCTCGAAGGCCTCGCGGTGGCTGGGGCGCCCCAGGGCCTGCACGTAGTGGTGGGCCAGGTCGAGATCCACCTTGGAGAGGGTCATCTCCACCTTCGAGATCAGCATCCGGAAGAAGGGCCAGCGCTGGTACAGCAGCCGCAGCAACTCCAGCTGTCCGGGGTCCTCGGTCAGTTCCTCCTCCAGGGCCGCCCCAACGCCGAACCAGCTGGGCAGAAGGAAACGGCTCTGGGTCCAGCCGAACACCCAGGGGATCGCCCGCAGGCTGGAGAGGTCCTTGGCGCCACTCTTGCGGCGGGCGGGGCGGCTGGAGATCTGCAGCTTGCTGATCTCCTCGATCGGCGTGACCTGCTGGAAGAACGCCACCAGGTCGGGGTTTTCATGCACCAGCCGGCGGTAGTGAACCCTGGAGCGGGCCGCCAGGCGGCCCATCAACTCGTTCCAGGTGGGGGTGTCATCGACGCTGGTGCTCACCAGGCTGTTCTGCAGCACGGCTGTGGTCACCGTTTCGAGGTTGTAGAGCGCCAGTTCAGGCAGGGAGTACTTGGAGGCCAGCACTTCACCCTGCTCGGTGATCTTGATGCGGCCGTTGAGGGTGCCACTGGGCTGGGCCAGGATCGCCTGGTAGGCCGGTCCGCCCCCCCGTCCCACCGAGCCACCACGGCCGTGGAAAATACACAGGGCCACATCGTGCTCGGAGGCCAGCCGCTGCAGGGCGATCTGGGCCTTGTGAATTTCCCAGTTGCTGGAGAGGAACCCCGAGTCCTTGTTGCTGTCGGAATAGCCGAGCATCACCTCCTGAAGGGGCTTGTCGGATTCGGAGCTGCTGGCCAGCAGGGTTCGGTAGAAGGGTTCGCTGAACAGGCGTTGCATCACCGCTGGGGCGCGCTGCAGATCCTCCACCGTCTCGAACAGGGGCACCACCAGCAGCTGGGTCTGCACGGCCTTGGGGTCCACCAGGCCGGCCTCCTTGGCCAGCAGCATCACTTCGAGCAGATCGGAGACCGTGTGCGCCATCGAGATGATGTAGCTGCGGCAGATGCGCGGGCCGAATTCCTCCTGCAGCCGCTGCAGCATGCGGAACACGGCGAAGGTTTCGTCGGTCGCGGGGCTCCAGCGGGCGGCTGGGGGCAGCAGCGGCCGCCGGGTCTGCAGTTCCTGGAGCAGCCACTGCACCCGCTGTTCCTCGTCCATGTCCCCGTAGGGGACGGGCAGTTGCAGGTAGCGGGTCAGTTCGTCGAGAGCATCGCTGTGGCGGGTGCTCTCCTGGCGGATGTCGAGACTGGCCAGGCAGAAGGCGAAGATGTGGACCTGGCTGAGCAGGGTCTGCAGGGGTGCACAGCTCAGGCCTGTGGTCTCGAGGCTGTCGCGCAGCAGTTCCAGGTCCTGGCGCAGCTCGTTCACCGAGCCGTAGTGCAGTTCGGGCGGGGCGGCGGCCATCGGCCCGGTGCCTGTGATCAGCACAGCCGGCCCGGCGTTGTCGCAGGGGGATTCCCAGCCGGCTTCGGCCAGCTGCTGGTTGCGCTGATGGGTCAGGCGCAACCGCTCCACGATGTAGCTGAGCTTGAGGCGGTAGGGCTCGAGCCGGTAGCGGGCCGCCCGCTCCTCGTAGATCTCGGGGAACCGCAGGCGGTCCATCTCCAGAGACTCGAGCAGGGGGGCGCTCACCTGGGACCACTGCATGGAGATGCTCAGCTGGTCGCGCAGGCCCTGCACCGCCGTGATGTAGCGCTCGATCATCAGCTGGCGCTGATAGCAGGCGGTACGCCAGGTGATGTCGGGGGTGACGGAAGGGTTGCCATCGCGGTCGGAGCCCACCCAGGAGCCAAAGGTGCAGAAGGCATCGCGCGGTGCCACCACGTCCGGGTAACTGCCGCTGAGGGCATTGATGATGCGCTGGCGTAACAGCGGCATCGCATCGAAGAGCACCTGCTGGAAGTAGTGGAGCGCGTAGTCCACCTCGTCGAGCACCGAGGGTTTGAACTGGTGCAGCTCGTCGGTGCGCCACCAGAGCCGGATCTCCTCCTCCAGCTGCAGCCTGAGGCTGCGTTCGTCCTGCAGTTCGGTGGGACTGTCCTGCTGCAGGCGATGGATCAGGGCGGCCACACGCCGCTGTTTGTGTCGCACGGTGTGGCGCACGATCTCCGTGGGGTGTGCCGTGAACACCAGGCGGATGTCGAGTTCCCGCAGCAGGTTCTCGATCTGGGCCGGAGGAACGTTCAGTCCCCGCAGCCGCGTGAACAGCTCCCGGAAGGTGGCGGGATCGGTCTGACTGGCGAGCGGGGGCGCGAAGGGATCGGGGCTGGTGGGAGGGGAGGTCTCCTGCAGGCTGGCGAGGTAGCTGTCTTCCTCGATGTGCTGCTCGAGGATGTTCACCAGCTGGAAGTACAGGGAGAAGGCGCGGGCGGCCGCGATCGCCTCCGAGAGGTCCATCTCCCTGATCAGCTGGACGATGGCCGCGGTGGTATCCAGAGTTCCATCGGCGGCCTCCGTCGGGTCACTCAGCCGCTTGAGGCGCAGCAACCTCTCGGACTGATCGGGCGGACATTCGCTGCGCAGCACTGTTCGCCACAGGTCTTCGACCAGCTCCAGCCGCTCTCCCAGCAGCCTGGTGACACGGGGAGACGGAGCCGTTGGCACGGCCTGGGAAGCCTGGGCGAGAACGGCTGATGGGGCGGACAGGGGCTGCCGCATGGGGGCCGACGCAGGCGAGGAAGGCTCCATGATCATCCCAAAGGGTGAGAAGTCGCTGTGTTGCGTGGTGCTGGTTCCGCTTCCGCCAGCTGCATGGCCTTGGCTTCATCCGAGAGGATCTCAGCCAGAGGCACGCCTTGGGCGTGCCTCTCCAGCCAGCGCATCGCTTCATTGCCCTGTCCCAGGATCAGCTGGAGCGGCTCAAGCCAGGGGCTCAGGCCGAGCTCGGCGGCAAGCGGCGCCATCCCATCGAGCTCCCGTTGAATCCAGGTGGCGGCCTCGATCTCTTCCCCCGAGCGCCAGTCGCTGAGCGTGGCCTTCAGGCTCAGGCGGGCGGCGGCACGGTCGTTGCGGTCGGCAAGCTCGGCCAGCCGATCCGGCTCCAGTGAGCTGGCCAACAGAGGATCGTGGGCCGCCGGATCCTCCAGCATCTGGAGCAGGCGCAGCTCCGCGAACACGGTGACGGCCAGGAGCTGGCGCGGTTGGCTGATCAGATCACAGATCCGGATCTCCAGCCGGTTGAGGTCGTGGGGTCGATTCTCCCCATTGGGCCGCACGGAGGTCCAGAGATGACGCACGTTGCGCATGGACCCGGCGGCCAGCTGGGCCTCCATCCACTGGATGTAGTGCTGATGATCGAGAAACAGCGGCACCCTGGCCGGCGTGAGCGGAAACTGCAGCCAGCGCTGGGAGTGGGCACCGGTGGCGACCCCATCGAGGAAGGGTGAGCTGGCACTGAGGGCCAGCAGCAGGGCCCCCTCGCAGCGCAACAGCCGACAGCCGGCGAACAGGCCGTCCATCTCGGTGAGCCCCAGGTTGATGTGCACACTGGCGGTCACCACCCGGGTGCCGTAGGTGGCCTCGATGTAGCCGTGGTAGGGGTTGCTGGGATCGGAGCGCTCGAAGCGCCGGCTGTCCCCGCGGCTGAGGGTGCTGCCTGGGAGCAGCGTCAGGCTCCGCTCGTTCAGCCAGCGGCGCAGGCGTCTGCGGGGCTCCAGCAGCAGCTCCAGCTGGTGGCCGTAGTCGGCATCCGGCGAGGTGATGTACTCGAGGTTGCGGTGGTCGGGTTCGGTGACGAAGCCCTCCAGATCGGTGGCGGCTTGCTCCGCCACGCCCACCACCGTGCCATCGGCCCTGCCGGTGAACAGTTCCACCTCGAAGCCCTTGAGCAGGAGACGATCGTTCATGAGCCGCTTCCCTGCAGGCAGGCCAGAGCCTTGAGCAGGCCGCGGGCCTTGTTCAGGGTTTCCTGGTACTCGGCGGCCGGCTGGGAGTCGGCCACCAGTCCTGCGCCGGCCTGCACCTGCACACGCCAGCCACCGGCGCCGTCGGGGAGCACCACCATGGTGCGGATCGTGATGGCGGTGTTGAGGGCGCCGGCCAGATCCACCGCTCCGTAGACCCCGGAATAGGGGCCGCGGGCATCCGGTTCGTGGGCGTGGATGAGCTGCATGGCCCGGATCTTGGGCGCGCCGCTGACTGTTCCGGCGGGGAAGGCGGCCTTGAGCAGATCCCAGACGTCCTGGTCGGGATCGAGCAGGCCCTCCACCTGACTGACGATGTGCATCACGTGGGAGTAGCGCTCGACAACCATCAGCTCGGTGACCCGGACACTGCCCGGCCTGCAGACCCGGCCCAGGTCGTTGCGACCCAGGTCCACCAGCATCACGTGCTCGGCGCGCTCCTTGGGGTCGGCCAGCAGCTCCTGCTCCAGAGCCAGGTCCTCGGCCTCGTCGGCTCCGCGGGGGCGAGTGCCGGCGATCGGGCGCAGTGAAGCCTGGATGCCGCCGGTCACCGGTTCGGCCTTCACCATCACCTCCGGGCTCGAGCCGATCAGATACCAGCCGCCGAAGTTGAAGAAAGCCATGTAGGGCGATGGGTTCACCATCCGCAGGCTGCGGTACAGCTCGAACGGATCCCGATGGATGCGCGTCTCCAGCCGTTGGCTGAGCACCAGTTGGAACACGTCACCCGCGGCGATGTGCTCACGGGCGGCCACCACCGCCGCCTCGAAATCGGCCTGGGTGCGGTTGCTGCGGGTGTCCAGGTCCTGCTCGGGCTCAGCCTCCCACTGAAGGGGTGTGACGCCAGCCGGCAGGGGGCCGTGCATGCGCTCCTCAAGTGACTGAATCCTGGCGGCGGCCTCGGCGTAGGCCGCCAGGGGATCGGCCCCAGTGCTGAGGTCGGCATAGGCCACGGCCGTGATCTGTCGCTTCACCTGGTCGAACACCAGCAGGCTGTCGGCCAGCATCCAGCAGCCGTCGGGAGGGCCCTGGGGATCACTGGGATGGACGGGCACGCTCGGCTCGATCCAGCGGATCAGCTCGTAGCCCCAGAAACCGAACAGTTGCCCCAGGGGTGGCAACCCGGGGATGACCGTGGGATGGATCGAGGCCAGGCAGCCAGCCAGCAGCTCGAAGGGATTCCCTTGAAACTGCGTCTGGCGGCCATCACGCCAGCACTGCTGTCCGCTGTTTCCGCGGGCGGTGAAAGTCCAGACCGGATCGGACACCACGACGCTCCAGCGCCCCAGCCGCTCGCCCCCTTCCACCGACTCCAGCAGGACGCCATGGCTGCTGGCGGCCCCCACCTTCAGCCAGGTGGTGAGCGGGGTTTCCAGATCAGCAGGCCAGCGCTTCCAGAGAGGGATGAAGGTGCTGTCGTTGCCGTCCGCCGCCTGGGCAAGGAATGCGTTGCGATCGGGGAAGGGCATCACGGCAACGGGCAGACAAAAAAAACGGGGCACCCGGCCCCGCCTTTCTAAGGGTTGGAGGAATCAGGCCAGAGTGCCGATCCCCCAAGGAGATTCCAGGAAGGATCAAGAAGTGCACCCAGGCCCGGAACTCAGGAATCGAAGGTGTTGCGGCCGGAGAACTTGAGGGTGGAGGGATCGGGGTTCTCTCCGATGCTGCGGGGGTTGTGACCCACGATCGGACGACCTTCGTTCACTTTCTCGGGGAAGACACCATCTTTGGGGTGCAGGTATTCGGTATCACCGCCGGGGAAGATGCGGTAGATCTTGAAATCCTCGATGCGTGGCTTGAACTTGGTACGCAGCTGGGTACCGAGGGCCAGGCACTGCTCCTTGCGGGAGAAGTACATGATGTTCTCGCCTTCGTTCATCTCTGCAGCTCCACCGGTGGGAAGCTCAAACACCTGGCCCTTGGCGCTGGTCCAGGTGATGGCGTACTTCTCCTCGGTTTCGGCGGAGTTGAGCAGACCGCCCGTGCTGCCGATGGACTTGGGAAGTTGACCGCTCAGCGCCGTTGCTGTCATGGCTGTTGGGGGTGTTGAGTCGGCGGACCCGTCGGGGAGTCGGCGGACCATGTCGGCTGGAAGCTAGCACTGCAATCTTGGCCCCCCTGGCTGCTGCCCCGCTCTCTTCACACCCGTCAACAAACGTCTGTGTCGTGGACGGTTTCACCCCCCGCCACGGGAAAGAACACGGTCAGACCCTGGCCGGCCCGTTCCGTGAAACGTCCTCCCAGGCTGTGGAAGAGACGCTGGGTGGCCTGGCGGCTCAGTTGCAGGCTGCCCGTGAGGGGATTCCAGCGCAGCACCGGACCAACGTCGTCGGCCGTGTCTTCTTCGGGTGTGCTGGCCAAGGTCGTTGCGCTCCCGGGCGGTTCGGTACAGCGCAGCTGCAGCTTCAGGCGCGAGCCTGCGGGTTGCAGGCGGATCAGCACCGTGCTGCCCGAGGGCAGACTGCGGATGAAGCGATCCACCAGCCCCCCAAGCATCGTCTCGAGCCGGTTCGGGTCGCTCAGTACCGGTGGCAGCTGACCGCTGATCGCCAGCTCCAGTTTCAGTCCGCGGCGCCTCAGCTGCCGTTGCCAGAGCTCTTCGAACCCTTGCAACAGCTCGGCCAGGTCGGTGCGGGCCAGGGTCTGGTGGGGCTGTGGCCGCCGCTGCAGCTCGGCGGCATGGAAGATCAGGCCGAAACGGTCGATCTGTTCGCTGCATTCCCCGTCGATCTGCTCCAGCCGTTGGCGCACCACAGGCGGCAGGTCGGTGCGCCGCAGCACCGAGCGGATCAGGGTGCGGATCGTGGCCAGGGGCGTGCGCACCTCGTGGGTGAGGGCCTCCAGCAGGGCCAGTTCCCCGTTGCTCTCCGCCCGGTCGTCTTCCTGACCCTGCACCAGGGGCTGCAGGGTCAGGCTCGGGGCCATCGCCGCCAGCCGCTCAGCCAGCCTCGGCCAGAAGCGCAGTGCTGTGCTCTCCTCGCTGCGCAGGGGGCCGAGCTCCTGGAGGGCCTTGCGCAAGCGCAGGGCCGACTGGGGGGCCGTGGCCCTCAGGCGCTCATCCACCAGAGCCAGGGTTTCCGAGAGGGTGGTGGGATCGAAGCGAAGCACCAGCCGCCGCTGCTGTGGGCTGCCTTCGAGGGCCATGGCCAGCTGCAGCTGGGGTGTGATCAGTACAAGCAGGGGGTCGGTGCCGTCTTCTGGCTCCAGGGCCAGGCGTTCGTAGGGGTTGGCGCCGCCGGGGGAGCCTGGTTTCGCTGCGGATTCCGCTCCGGGCAGCAAGGGACCTGATGGGCCCAGGCCAGTGCCGATCTGTGCAGGAGCCCACACCCAGCCCTGCAACTGCTCCAGCAGCGCGGGCTCGTAGAGGGCCGGCAGCGGTGAGGCCAGCCAGACGCCCCGCAGCGGTTGCAACGGAAGCAGGAAATCGTCCTGCAGGGTGGCCAGCGCGGCCCACCACTGGCGCCGCACCGTGTCGTCATCGCTGCGGCCCGGCGGGACTCCCTGCGACAGCCTGGCCTGCAGGACGGGCAGGCTCACCATCGCCGATAAGGCGCTCGGCCGTGGCGGGACACCGAGGCGCACAGCCCCAGGGAGATGAAGTTGACGAGCATCGCCGAGCGCCCGTAACTCAGCCAGGGCAGGGGAATGCCGGTGATTGGGCCCAGGCCGATGGTCATGTTGATGTTCACCACCACCTGGAACATCAGCATCGCCCCGATGCCCACAACCACCAGGGATTCGTAATCGTTGCGTGCCCCCCCGGCGATCTGGAGGAGGCGCCACATCAGCACCACGAAGCCCACCACCACCAACATCGAGCCGATGAAACCGGTTTCCTCCCCCAGGGCACTGAAGATGAAATCGGTGTGCTGCTCCGGGATGAAGCGCAGCAGGGTGAGATGGCCCTGCATCAGGCCGGTGCCCCAGAGCCCCCCCGAGCCGATGCCCACCGTGCTCTGTAGCAGGTGGTAGCCACCTCCGAGGGGATCCTGGGAAGGATCGAGAAACATGGTCAGGCGCGCTCGCTGGTGCTCCTTGAGGCCGTGGGACCAAAGCCAGGGGGTGCCCAGGGCGAACACCCCCTGAATCAGAACGGTGAAGGAAGCCGCCTGGGCCTTCCAGGGGAGGCTGCGCCAGGCCAGCAGGCCCATGGCGGGGATCCAGGCCACCAGCGCCCAGGGAATGGTGCCGGCGAGGATCGCTGTGAACAGTGGCGAGAGCAGGAGCAGCAGCCAGGCCCCGGGCATCCCCGACCAGAACATCATCACCAGCAGCAAGGCGCCGAACACCAGGGAGGTGCCCAGGTCGGGCTGGACGAACACCAGCAGCCAGGGCACGCTGATCATTGCCACGGGGCGGATCAGGTCCACCGGACGCTCCACAGGATGGCGGGAGAGCACCCCAGCCAGCAGCAGGATCGCGGCCACCTTGGCGAACTCCGAGGGCTGCACGTTGAAGCCGGCGATGTTGATCCAGCTCTGGGCACCGAGGGCGCTCACCCCCACCACCCGCACCGCCACAAGGCTCGCCACCATGACCCCATAGATCAGCCAGCGGAACGGCTGGTAACGCTCCAGCGGGATCCGGGCCAGCACGAGGGCGAGGCCCAGGCCCACCGCCGCGGTGATCCAGTGCTGGTACCAGACGGCATAGGGGGCCTGGCGCTGGGTGCTGGCGATCAGGAGGCCGGCCACCGCCACCATGGCCAGGGGAATGCCCCACAGCACCAGATCCACCCCTTCGAGGGGCCGCCGCCGGGACGGCCGCGCCGTCGAGAACATGCTGCGCCGGGTGCCCAGCCAGGCCATCGTGATCAGGCGGCGGCCAGGCTGAGGCTGGTGATCCGCTGGGCCAGGGACTGGAAGGCGCGGGCGGTGGCCGACTCGGGTCGAGCGATCACCACGGGCCTGCCCTGGTCACCCCCATCCACAACGGCCATCTCGAGGGGCAGCTCGGCCAGCAGGGGAACGTCGGCTTCAGCGGCCAGGGTGGCCCCACCGCCACTGCCGAAGATGGCGTAACTGGCCTCGGGCCGGTCGGGGGGGATGAAGGTGCTCATGTTCTCGACAACGCCCAGGACGGGAACACCCATCTGCATGAACATCGCCAGGCCGCGGCGGGCGTCCTGCAGGGAGACCCGCTGGGGGGTGGTCACGATCACCACGCCGGCCATCGGCACCGCCTGGGCGAGCGTGAGCTGGGCATCGCCGGTGCCGGGTGGCAGGTCCACCACCAGCACGTCACGCTCCCCCCAGTCGGCCTGGTAGAGGAACTGACGGATGATGCCGTTGAGCATCGGGCCTCGCCACACCACCGGTTGGTTCTCCTGGATCAGCAGGCCCATCGACACCATGCCGATGCCACAGGTCTCGATCGGCACCAGCACCTGCTCGTTGCCGCTGCCGCTGCCGCGCACCTCCGGGGTGCGGTCGGCCACCCCGAGCATGGTCGGGGCGTTCGGGCCGTAGATGTCGGCGTCGAGCAGACCCACCCGAAGACCGCTCTGGGCCAGGGCGCAGGCCAGGTTCACAGCCACGGTGCTTTTGCCCACGCCTCCCTTGCCGCTGCTCACGGCGATGATCCGGCCCACGCCGGGGATGCCCTGGCGCTCGGGCAGGTTGCCGCCGCCACCGGGGCCGTGGCCCGCGCCACCGATCGGTGACCCCTCAGGCCGTCCGCCCCCGCTGGGCTGGGCCAGCTCGATCTGCACTTCCTCGATGCTCTCGAGCGCCATCAGCGCCGCGCGGGCTTCGGCGGCGATGCGCTCCCGCTGGCTGGTGGCATAGCCCGGCAGGGCCAGGCTGAAGACCACACGGCTTCCCTGGGGACGCACCTGCTGGATCCAGCCCATTTCGAGCAGACTCCGCCCCGTGCCCGCATCGCAGAGGGGCTCAAGGGCGGCAAGGGCCTGTTCAGCGGTGGCCATCCGTGGGTGCCGGCATCAGGGGCGATCCTAGGGGCCGCCCCCATGACAGAGGCTCTCGAAGGCTTGTGCGCCGGTTCGGCTGGCTGGAATGGTGGAGAGGTTTCGGACGTCCGGCGGGGCGTGATCGTCAGTGGTGGAGCAGGGACAGACGGGTGTGGCCGGTGGGGAGCAGGGCCGGGCAGTGCCAGAGCCCCTGCAGCGCCCCCCGGCCGATTCCCGTGCCCGTGCCCGCGCCCTGCTGATGGGCCTGCAGGACAGCATCTGCACGGGCCTGCAGGCCCTCGATGGCGAGGGGGTGTTCCAGGAGGAGAGCTGGGAGCGGCCGGAGGGGGGCGGAGGTCGCTCGCGGGTGATGAAGGCCGGGCGGGTCTTCGAGCAGGGCGGCGTGAATTTCTCCGAGGTGGAGGGTGACCAGCTCCCTCCATCAATCCTCAGCCAGCGGCCGGAAGCCGCCGGCCAGCGCTGGTTCGCCACCGGCACCTCGATGGTGCTCCATCCCCGCAGCCCCTATGTGCCCACGGTGCACCTCAACTACCGCTATTTCGAGGCGGGGCCGGTGTGGTGGTTCGGCGGCGGCGCCGATCTCACGCCCTACTACCCCTTTCTGGCGGATGCCCGTCACTTTCACCACACCTTGAAGGGGGCCTGTGACAGTGTCGATCCCACGCTGTATCCGGTGTTCAAGCCCTGGTGCGACGAATACTTCTTCCTGAAGCACCGCGGTGAAACCCGGGGTGTGGGCGGCATCTTCTACGACTACCAGGACCCCGGTGGAGCCCTCTACAAGGGGCAGGATCCCAGCGGTCGGGCTGCGGCGATGGCCGCAGC